>JAKEEV010000811.1 GCA_022616395.1 Planctomycetia bacterium
CCGGAACTGACGCTTGTGACTCTGAAATCAGCCTGATCGTCTGCCGTCATCACGGCATGACGGAACACGAAAAGATCGACCGTTCGGTGGCCGAGCTTGTTGAGGTTGGTGTCTGGCGCGTCTTCGCTGCCCCACTCCCCTACCAAATTCTTTGGAAACTCGGAGTTCCCGTCCCTCCTCCCCATTTCCAAAGTTTCCGTTCCCTCTTTAGCCTGTGGAGTTTCTGCTTCGGGGCGATGGTGGCGAGTGTCTACGGCCTGTTCCTGTCGTTCTCCGGCGCGAACCGTCGTGATCCAGTGATGCTGGTGTTCGTAGCGATTACAGTCGGCCTGCTTCTCGGATCACTCGCGGGTTGGTTGGCAGCCATTTATTATCGACGCGCGTCTCGCAGGCTGGGTTTGCCAACGTGGAAGCAGTACACTCCCGGCGAAACCCCGGACGAGCCAAACTGGTAATCGCCCTCTCACAAGAGGCGAAATGAGAGAAGAATCACGCGGTCCAGGTTTGGCCGGGTGGCGGTATGCGTGATGAGGATCGTGGGCCGCAGGGTGCCTGGTTGAAGTTGGAATGACAACGGCAGTGCCGCGCTTGTCAGAACCACAGAGGTGGGAAGACTGGAAGTGCCCAGGAGCACCAGTTTCCCACCTTGAAGCTGGTACAACTCGACCGCCCACGGGTCGCGGTCCACAATCAACACTTCGCGTGTTTTGATCTTCGCGTAGAAGTCGAGCTTCAATCTCGGGTCTTCACTGGGGCTAACGATTTCGACCGCGACATCCGGCCCGCCGACCCAGTGCGTGTTGCTGTCTTTCGCTGGGTTCGATGCGAGGTAGACGACAACATCCGGCTCGCGATAGTTCTCCATCCAGTCGGCATCGCGATCACTCACATTCGCGCCTGGAAGCACGGCATTCGGAGCAATCTCCGCAAAGAGGACCGCGAGGGTGCTTCGCAACTGTTGGTGTTCGTTGTCTGGAAGCGCGTAAAGGATAAGCGTTCCATCCCACACTTCGTCATGCGGCGAGTTGCCGTGAGCCGTGCGAGCGGAGTAGACACGTTGAATCAACTCCCGGTCCAGGATCAACGCCCGAACCGGGAGCTTGTCGTCTGGTAAGTTCATTTCTTCGGCGGTTCCTTCAAGCTCGACAGGAACTCGACGAGGTCGCGGAGTTCGCGAGGAGTGAGTTTCTTGTGTAAGTCGTCCGGCATTGCGCTTGGCCCGGTTCGTCTACGCACAATGTCATCAACTGGAATCACCAGCTCCTTGTTCTCCGCGGTGATGAGCTTCAGCACCTTCTTGTCCTCGCTCTTGATGACACCCGAAACCGTGCGGTCGTCCGCGAGAAGCAGAATCACCGTGTCGTAGCCCTTCGCGATCTTCGCATTCGGAAGCACGACCGCTTCGAGGAAGTATCTGCGATCCTTCTCCTTGTCCGAGGCCAGACCATTGATCACCGGGCCGACTTCGCCGCCCTGGTTATCAAGCTTGTGACAACGCTGGCAATACACAGCGGAGTTGTTCAGGAAGATGCTCTTCCCCTTCTCCACGTCTCCTCCTTCGAGGGAATCGAGATACGCGGCGAGCTTGTCACCCTTCGGATCGGACGCGATCTTGTCTTGCCCCCGACGGTAGCGGTCCACCTTCTGACGCAGTGGAGCATAGAGTCTCAGTTTGGGAGTGTTCGCGCGCTTCTCGGCTGCTTCGAGAATGTCGAGCACGAGTTCGGGCGGCACCTTCTTCGCGAGGACCGCGTCAAGCCATTCATCGAGGAGTTTATCTGTTTCCTCCGAAGCGCGCTGGGTCGCGAGGATACCGAAAGCGCCCTGTTTCTCGACAACCGACACGTTCTCATCCTTCAAGAGCGCGGGCAGTTCCTTGAGCACAGCAGCCGGCTCCAGTCGCGCTTTCACTGTCCGCCCAGCGGCACGCAACTTCGGTTCATCGCTTGCCAGCGCGAACGCGGCAAGTGCTTTCGTATCGGGATCGCGCAGAGCATCGACCGCATAGAGCGCATCCACACGAACACTCACAGGGTTCCTGGCATCCTTCACCAGAGCAGTCAGTGCGGGTCCGAACTCCTTGATTCCGAGCTTCGCGGTCACCTGAGCGGCTTCTCTGCGAACCACATCCGAGCCAGAGAACACACCCACGCCCGCGTTCTTCAGCGCGTTCACCGCGACGGAAGCTTCGCGTTTGGGTAGGTCCATCGTGATGCCCGTGACGGGATCACGTCGCGGCGGATTCGTCCAGTCTCCGAGCAACTTCAGCGCGAACGCGCGCGTGTAATCAGGTTCAGAAGCACGAGCAGCGAACTTCGCGACGCGCTCGGCGGCCTCTGCTGTACCGAGCCAGAAGTTCGCTGCCAGCGCGCGGAAGGCAATGGCATCCGTCTGGCCGGACTTCTCCGCGAACTTCGCCAGCGCGGGCATCACGGTTGTCATCCGGTCGTCGTAGATCGCGCGTGCGGCCTCCGCGACGATTCGCGGATCACTGTCGGTGAGGAACTCGGCAACCTTGTCGCTGTTGTGCTTCCGAAGCGCAAGAACAATGCCCATCCGCACCGCGGGCACGTCATACTTTTCTTTCGACTGCTCCTTCGCCACCTTCCACACGTTGAAGAGATCAACCGGGTTGCGGGAGCTGTACACCAACCCCATCACCGCTGCCTGGCGAAGATAAGGATCCTTGTCGTTGTTCATCTTCAGCAAGTCAAAGAGCGGCGCGAAGTGCGCCTGTTCGGCTTGGGGAAAGATAATCACCGGTCCCGGCTGTCCGATCTTGCCATACGCAACCGCAGCCGCGGCCTGGACGCGAGTGTCCGGGTCAGTCATCAGCTTGCGAATCGCGTTCTGAATCTCGAAAGCGGTCAAAGCCACCTCCCC
>JAKEEV010000812.1 GCA_022616395.1 Planctomycetia bacterium
CGATGAGTTTATCGAGTTGCTTGCGCGTGAAAGTGGCTTCCTCGCCGCCGGCTTGCACTTCAACTATCGTTCCGCTGCCAGTCATGACGAGGTTCAGGTCAACGTCCGCGTCGCGGTCCTCAACGTACTCCAAATCGAGACGCTCTTCGCCATCCACAAGCCCGACACTGACGGCCGCGACGCTGTCGGTGAGAATCTCCGACACCGGCACGGCGAGTTCCTTCTTGATGGAGTTGATCGCATCGACCGCCGCGACGAACGCTCCGTTGATGCTGGCACAACGAGTGCCACCATCGGCTTCGAGCACGTCGCAATCCAGCCAGAGGGTGCGTTCGCCGAGCTTGTCGAGATTCACAACCGATCGCAGACTGCGCCCGATGAGTCGCTGAATCTCGACACTGCGTCCGTCCACCTTCCCGCCTCTGTCGCGTGCTTTTCGTGACGAAGTGGAACCGGGCAACATGCCATACTCGGCCGTCATCCAGCCCTTGCCCCTCCCCACGAGGAAATCGGGCACTTTCGGTTCGACGCAACACGTACAGAGCACGGTTGTGCGGCCCATCTTGACCAGCACCGACCCCGGCGCGCTGCGTGTGTACTTGCGCTTGAAGCTCAGCTCACGAAGCTGCGTCGACTTGCGGTTATCTGGGCGCGGCATTGGCTACACTCGTGACGTGACTGTGTTCATGCGATCTTCAACTTCGGTCAAATCTAGACCACAGACACGAGCCACGAGCTTCCGACCATCAAATCCGCTCGCGGATTCGGCCAGCTTGCCGTCAACCCAGTAACCGACGAACGGCGTCTGAAGGAACGAGGTGTTGGGAATGGTTCGCGGAAGTTCGGCGGATGGGACTGAATCCACATCGAACACATCGACGCGAACGCCGTTGTCCGGTGCTTCTTCAATCAGGTCGAGCAAGTTCATGTCGTACCCCGACCACGTTGCCACACCGATGAGCAATCGCGGGCCTTGCGCGGGGATCGGTTGATCTGCCGACCAGAGGTGCAACTTGGGGCTTCTCTCAACGAACCCAGGAAAGAGTTCGCGTCGCCGGTCGGGTGGGGACGCACTCCCCACGCGGCGAGTTGGTTGTCGAAAGAGATCGTGGAACGTGTTCATGGCTTCGTGTAGTAGAGCGTACCGTCGCGAATCCATTCACCACCGGACTTCAGGATACGCCGAATCTCGGAGGATTGCACCCCCGGCCCAAGCCATGTTGTCACGTCAATGGGAACACTGTCGGTGTAAACGCGATCCACGGAGTTGTCCGGAAGTGGCAGTCGGTCGTTCGGAGCAATCAGGAAGTCATGCCCGTCTTTCACGAGTTCCTGCAACGTTTTTCCCTGACGGCTGGACCGCCAGTTCGGGTCCAGCGCCCACGGACCTTGTTGATTGATGACGTCGGCAATCTCGCCTTCACCACCGAGGTTGATTACGAAGTGTTGCGCCACTGGTGTCCTCCTCGTCGTTCGCCTCACCTATCTATCGGCGAAGGCAAAATGCGAAAGAGGCCCAGGTTGACGCAGGAAGTGAATCTTCATGAACTCTATTTCAAGAGCCACTCCAAGACAGCCTTTTGCGTATGTAAGCGGTTGCCGGCTTGCTGGAAGACAGCGCTGGCGGGGCCGTCGACGACTTCGTCGGTGATCTCTTCTCCGCGATGAGCCGGGAGGCAGTGCAGAACCTTGCAGTGTGGTGGAGCCTTCGAGAGAAGTTGCGCGTTTACCTGGAACGGAGCGAATCGCTTCAAGCGCTCTTCGCGTTCGGCTTCCTGACCCATGCTTGTCCACACGTCCGTATAGATCACGTCCGCGTCCTTCACCGCCGCGAGCGGGTCGTTCACTTCTTTGGGAACGTCTTGCGAGACCTTCGAGCGGTAATCCGCCTTGAACTGATCGTCGAAGCCGTAACCCACCGGGCACGCGAGCACAAAGCGCACGCCGAGCTTGCCGCAACCCACCGCCATCGAACGGGCGACGTTGTTCCCATCACCAACGAACGCGACCGTGCGGCCGGTTTCCGTGCCGAACAACTCGCGCACAGTGAGTACATCCGCAACCCCCTGACACGGGTGAGACCGGTCGGAGAGGCCGTTGATAATTGGGATCGTGGACGCCGCCGCAAGGCCCGCGACTGTTTCGTGACGGTAGACACGCAGCACGAGTGCATCAACGTACTGGTTGATCGTGCGGGCGAAGTCCGAGAGACTTTCGCGCCAGCCCAACCCGACTTCGTTTCCCGGAAGGTAGAGGCTCGTGCCTCCGAGCTGCGCGATGCCACTTTCAAAGCTCACGCGTGTGCGCAGGGATGGCTTCTCGAAGATCAGCGCTACGACTCGCCCGCTGAGGCTGTGAGAAGGAATCCGCCGCGCGTGAGCTTCCTTCAGCCGAGCCGACTCGGTTAAGAGGTGATTCAACTCCTCGGCCGACAGGTCGATGAGGTTCAGAAAGTGCTTCATGTTGGTGAGTGGTGAGTAGTGAGTGGTGAGTAAGAAGCAGAGTCGCGCCGCCCGACTCACCACTCACTACTCACCACTCACCTGCCCAGTCAGGCCTTCAGGGAAAGCAACACGTTCTCGATGATGTCGCAGCCGTCCTCGATCTGTTCATCCGAGACAGTCAGCGCAGGGAGCAATCGCAGAACTGTCTGGTGAGTGCAGTTAATGAGCAGTCCCTTCTCCAAGCATCCCTGTACCACCGGAGCGCCTTCAACGCTCAGTTCCACGCCGATCATCGCGCCCTTCACCCTCACGTCAGTGACGAGTGGGCATTTCTCCTTGAGCGCCAGGAAGCGATTGCGGAACCGCTCGCCGATCTGGGTTGCGCGTTCCAGTAATCCCTCTTGCTCGATGGTTTCGAGAGTCGCGAGTGCCGCGCGCGCTGCGAGTGGATTGCCTCCGAAGGTCGCGGCGTGCGTTCCGGGTTTGAGCTTCTCCGCGACTTCGGGCTTGGCAACCAGCCCGCCCATCGCAACTCCGCCCGCGAGCGCTTTTGCAAGCGTGATGATGTCCGGTTTGAAGTTCCAGTGCTGGTAGGCGTACCATGTCCCGGTGCGGCCCATGCCGGTTTGCACTTCGTCGAGGATCAGAAGCAAGCCGTGCTTGTCGCAGAGTTCGCGAAGCCCTTCAAGGAACCCTGTGGGAGCGGGGTTCACTCCTCCTTCACCCTGAATTGGTTCGAGCATGATGGCGCACGTTTCGCCGTCGATCACTTTCGCCGCTCCGTCGAGATCGCCAAAGCCCGCGTAGTTGAAACCCGGCAACATCGGCTCGACGCCCGCGTGATACTTCGGTTGCGCGGTCGCGGTCAGCGCGCCCATCGTGCGGCCGTGAAAGCTGCCGGTGAAGGTGACGATCTTGTACTTTCCCTTCGGCTTGCCGTTCAGACGCGCCAGTTTAATCGCGGCCTCGTTCGCTTCCGTCCCGCTGTTGCAGAAGAAGCTCATGCCTCCGAAGTCGGTGCGTTCTCCGAGCGCCTGAGCCAGCAGTGCTTGAGGCTCTGTGTACCACGTATTCGGAACGTGAATGAGCAATGCGACCTGCTCCTGAACCGCTTGCACGATTCGCGGAGGACAGTGACCGAGAAGCCCGCACCCCCAGCCGGGGAAGAAGTCGAGATACCGGTTCCCCTCCGCGTCCCACACCCACGACCCGCTTCCTCGCACCAGGCACACCGGGTAACGGGTGTAGTTCCCGATCACATACTTTTTCGCCAAGGCGATGATCTGTTCGCTGGAAAGAGTCTCGGTGGTCATTTTCGGTTTGGGATTGGGAAAAGGAATTTGGGAATCGAAACAGGAACAAGAGGAAAGAGTTTTGGGAGAGGTTTGGGTCACCGGGTGATTTCGGTGCCCGTGAACGTGTCGTGGAGAAACACGTCCAGGAGGGAGTATTTCTCCCTACCGTCGAGAATGAGCGCGGATATTGCTCCGGCTTCAAGTGCCTCGAAGCACGCTTCGACCTTCGGCACCATTCCGCCGTCGATCACTCCGGAAGTGATTAACGCACGTGCTTCTCGCTCGGTGAGCTTGGGAATGAGCGACTTCGGATCGGCGCGGTCGCGAAGAACTCCGGGCGTATCGGTGAGGAAGATGGCCTTGTCCGCCTTCAGCGCGCCGGCGACAGCAGAAGCCGCGGTGTCCGCGTTCACATTCAGCCAACCACCGCGAACATCTCGCGCGATTGATGGGATGACCTGAACGTAGTCGCAAAAAGGAGCGATCTCCCGATCGACAGGGGACTCCGCAAGGTCCGTCACTCTCCCAACGTGGCCAAGGTCGATCGGCTGACCATCGGAACCCGGCAGCACGATGCGCTCGGCGCAGAGAGCGTCTGGCGTGGCACAGGCCGGGCAGCCCAATGTCTGAATACGGTCGGCCAATCTTTTGCCAATCTCCGTGAGGACGCGGACAACGATGGCGAGTGTCGCGTCGTCGGTGTATCGGCGGCCAGCGACCTTCTTGGGTGTGAGGCCAGCTTCGGCCATCGCGCGGTCGATGGGCTTTCCCCCGCCGTGAACGAGTACGAGCGGAATGCCGAACTGGAACAGGATGGCGACGGACTTCAGACAGGCATCAGTTGCGGTTGGATCTTCCATCGCGCTACCGCCAAGCTTCACCACGGCGGGCTTGTCGCGGTGCGCGCGGAGCCGATCAACGGCTGCTGCGAAGGCTTCAGCGGAAACGCGAGCTTCCGACATTCCTGGAAATCCACCAAATTCGGGTCGAAGTCAGAACCCACGAAAAACCCATAGTATGCCGATAGTCCGAAAGCGTCAACGGTGACGCAGAAGAGGTTCTTGAAAGGATTTTGGTCGGTTCTTGCACTGCTGGTTGCCGATAGGTATATTGTCTCCGACCGGTGGAGTTGTGGCGCCTGTGTGGGGCGTCAGCGCTGCCGGCTCCCACATGAAGGGGCTCCTCATGCTGCGCCGCGCCGCGATGGCTTTTACGCTCGGCTTCGTCGTTATCCTGATCGCCGGGATTGGCGGGTCCGTGGTTGGCCAGGACAAGAAGGACGAGAAGAAGAAACTCGAAGGCACGCTCACTTGCACCAAGTGCGCGTTGAGCGAGACCAAGGCGTGTGGTCACGCCCTGATCGTGAAGCAAGGCGACAAGAAGGTGAAGTATTACCTGGTCGATAAGGGTGGCAAGGAACCCTATCACAAGGAATGCTGCCAGGCTGACGTGGCCGCGATCGTCACCGGGAAAGTCGTCGAGAAGGACAAGAAACTGTTGATCGAAAACCCGAAGGTCGAGATCAAGAAATAGCTCACTGGAAAAGCCAGCCCACGAACGCCACCCAAAAGGGTGGCGTTTTTGTTTTGGCAAAGACCTAACCCCCAACCAGAGGTCAGAGGTCAGAGGACAGAGGTCAGAAAGCAAAAGCCAAAAGACAGTGGACAGACAAGACACCGGTTTTCTGACTTCTGGTTGGGGGTTAGGTTTCCCGCTGACCTGCGGTTGGCAGATTGGGAGCACGATGAGTAGCATGAGCTCGAGGAGAGAACGCATGAAGATTATCCTGGCGAACCCGCGTGGCTTCTGTGCCGGCGTGAACATGGCGATTGATGCGCTCGAAACAGCGCTCGCGCACTTCGGCAGCCCGCTGTACGTCTACCACGAGATCGTTCACAACCGGCCCATCGTCGAGCGATTCCAGAAGCTCGGCATTGTGTTCGTGGACGACATTTCGGAAGTTCCCGAAGGCGGCACGGTGCTCTACAGCGCGCATGGCGTCTCGCCGGTCATTCGCGAACACTCCCGCACTCGCAACCTCCGAGCCATCGACGCAACCTGTCCACTCGTGACGAAAGTTCATCTTGAAGCAGTGAAGTTCGCGCGCGAAGGGTACACTATCATCCTCATCGGCCATGAAGGACACGATGAAGTGATCGGCACGATGGGCGAAGCACCCGCGAACATCGTGTTAGTTGAAGACGAGGAGGACGTAGAAGCGCTCAAGTTGCCCGCGGATGTGAAGCTCGCGTTCCTGACGCAGACAACGCTCAGTGTGGACGAAGCGAAGGTGGTCATCGACGCCATCAAGCGGATGTATCCGCAAGTAGTCGGGCCGAACAAGGACGACATCTGCTACGCGACGCAAAACCGCCAGGATGCGGTGCGGAAGATCGTTCCCGAGGCGGATGTGGTGGTCGTTCTGGGAAGTCAGAACAGCTCGAACAGTCAGCGGCTCGCGGAACTGGCGCGCTCGGTCGGCAAGCCCGCGTACTTGATCGACCGCGCAAGCGAACTGCGCGACGAGTGGTTCACCCCCGCCGATACTGTTCTGATTACCGCGGGAGCGAGTGCGCCAGAAGAACACGTGCAGGATTGCATCGAATACTTGAAAAAGAAGTTCGGGGCAAGCGTGGAAACTCGCACAGTGCGCGAAGAACACGTCAGCTTCCCGTTGCCGCGCGAACTCCGCGTGCTGGCGAACACCTGAACCCGGTCATTCCCATGTTGCCGCTCTCCCTTGCTGATTCCGCGCTGGGATTGAAATTCGGACCTGTGCTTCCGAGCCGAAAGGACTGGCGAATCGGTTGCCTCGGTGCCGGGTTCATCATGCGCGACTGCCATCTGGTCGCTTACAAGGACGCGGGGTTCAACCCGGTGGCAATCGCTTCGCGCAATCCAGAGACCGCGCATGCGGTCGCGGCCCGCCATGCGATCCCGACGGTTCACGAGTCCATCAGTGCGCTTCTTGCAGATGACAGCATCGAGATTCTTGACATCGCGGTTCCTCCGGATGCTCAACCCGATCTCATCCGCCACGCAATCGAAGTTGGGAAAGGCCGGCTGCGCGGCATTCTGGCGCAGAAACCACTCGCTTTGTCGCTCACCGAAGCCCGCGACCTCGTGAAACGCTGCGCTGATGCCGGTATTGTGCTGGCGGTGAATCAGAACATGAGGTTCGATCAATCGGCGCGCGCGGCGAAGGATGTTCTCAATCGTGGGTGGATAGGTCAGCCCGTGTTAGCGACCATCGACATGCGAGCGGTTCCTCACTGGATGCCTTGGGCCGAAGGTTTGCCGTCGCTCTCCACCTTCGTGATGAGCATTCACCACCTCGATACCTTCCGCTACTGGCTTGGCACACCGGAACGAGTGCTCGCTTCCACACGCCCCGATCCGCGAACAAGGTTCCCGCATACCGACGGCATCAACCTCTACATCCTCGAATACTCTTCAGGCGCGCGGGCTTCGTCGTGGGATGACGTGTGGACTGGGCCGAGCAAGGAAGGGGTTGCGGGCGACATCGGCATCAGATGGCGCATCGAAGGAACGGAAGGCTTGATGCAGGGAACCATCGGTTGGCCGAAATACCCCGCACGCGAGCCAAGCACACTGGAACTGAGCACGCGAAAGCAACCGAACGTGTGGCTGAAACCGCGCTGGGACGGGGTGTGGTTCCCGGATGCGTTCATCGGCACGATGGGGCAGCTTCTCGTGGCTGTCGAAAACAACTCCGAGCCGGAAATCAGTGGTCGCGACAATGTGGAAACAATCGCGCTCTGCGAAGCAGTGTTCAGCGCTGCAACGGAACATCGCGTGGTGCGAATGGCCGAAATGCTGGGTGCGGCATGACGCCTGAGCTTCGCATTCAGCAAGCGGTTGTGTTCGGCGATGGTCGCAGCGTGCGTGTCGTTGCGCAAACGGATGAGTTCGACGAGCCGGACGCGGAACGAATCGCCGTGCTGTTCGGCTCTCGGCCTGCTGGTGTGTTGTGCCCGCTGGCTCACTTCGCGTGTCCGTTCGGAAAGCAGCATGTCGCGGTGGTGCGGGTCGAAGATCAGGGCAACGAACTACTCGGCTTTCGCTTTCTGGTGCTCTCTCGCGAACTCTACCAGCATCTCGGAGACCCTTTCGCCATCGCGGATCGCTTCCCGGTGAACTGGTCGCTAAGTGGTCGATTACCTGATCTCGCCTGGCCGATGGAGAAACTTCCCGAGCGCACTCTCGAACAACTCGACGCGATCCTCAAGCGTGGCGATGGCCCACTCTTGCTCGGTTCCACTCAGGCACTCGTGGACGGCAACCGCGTACTCTTGAAGCGCTCTGAACCAGCGGAGCAATTCATTCGCGAACTCTGGCAACTGCTCCCCGACCGCACGCGCTGCGATCTGTGGCCGGCAACATTTGCGTTCTCGGATGAGCTCGGCTTTCACGCGGCTGTTGGTCCAACGCTCCCCACTCCAAGATACGGCTTGCAAGTGCTCACCGAAGACGCCATCCGGGACTATCCGCAGAGCAGTTACGAACTGAACTTGCAAATCGCGGTCGAATCGGGCAACCGCGCAGCCCTCCGAAAGCTCCTCGCACGCCGAACTGCCGATGACACGATTCGGTTAGGGTTGTACATCCTCGCATTCGCTCTGGCCGTCGCCGCGGTGCTGAAGTTCTTGTTTTAAGTAGGTGTCGCCTGCCGGGCGGGATAAATCGGAGCCGCGACCGTCAGGGAGCGCTGCACGAAGAACGCTCCCTGACGGTCGCGGCTCCGACAACAGCCGCAGGAAGGAATCCCTCATGCCCCTCGATGAAAAAGTGCTGGTCATCCCAACGGAGCGATTCCGGGCCGCGGGTTACTTCAACGGACTGCGCGCGGCGGACGATGAGTACCTCGCTGCGATCCTCGACCCATCCGCGTTTGAGTTTCGCGCGCGGTCCGAAGTGGAAACCGACCCGTCCTACAAACAACTCATTCCGTACATCGTGCTGAAGTGCGGCGACAAGCTATTCCACTATCGCCGCGGCGCAGCCGGTACGGAAAAGAGACTCGCGGCTCTGCGCTCGGTCGGTATCGGCGGGCACATCAGTGAAGAAGACGCGGCGGGGGGAACTGATCTCTACCAAATCGGCATGATGCGCGAGCTGATGGAAGAAGTGGATCTTGGAAGTGCGTTCACGCAGAAGTGTATCGGCTTTATCAACGACGACCGCACGCCGGTGGGTAGCGTTCACCTCGGCGTGGTGCATCTGTTTGAG
>JAKEEV010000813.1 GCA_022616395.1 Planctomycetia bacterium
GCACCCTTCAATATCCGACGGAAGGACAAAGTAGATGGACTTTCGCTCCGCGTCCGCACGCCAGACAATACACTGCCCCTTTCCCCGCGGAGTTTCTTCCCATGTTCGAGACAATCCTCGACACCGTTGGTCATACACCGCTCGTGCTGCTCAACCGGATGACCGAAGACTTACAGGCGAAGGTCGCGGTGAAGGTGGAGTTCACCAATCCCGGCGGCAGCGTGAAAGACCGCGTCGCGATGGCGATGATCTCGGAGGCCGAAGGGCAAGGCACTCTGCGGCCCGGAGGAACCATCATCGAAGCGACCGCGGGCAACACGGGCGTGGGTCTGGCAATGGTCGCGGCCGTGAAGGGCTACCGCTGCATCTTTGTCCTGCCGGACAAAATGTCCAACGAGAAGATTCTACTTCTGAAGGCTTACGGGGCGGAAGTGGTCATCACGCCGACAAGCGTTCCGCCCGATTCACCCGAAAGCTACAACGGAGTGGCCGACCGACTGGCCCGCGAGATTCCCGGTGCGTGGAGACCGAACCAGTTCACTAACCTCGCCAACCCGGAGATTCACTACCGCACAACCGGCCCGGAAATCTGGGACCAGACGAAGGGGAAGGTGACCGTGTTTGTCGCGGGCGTCGGCACGGGCGGCACGGTCAGCGGCGTGGGGAAGTATCTCAAGGAACGCAACCCGAACATCAAGATCGTGGGCGCGGACCCGGAAGGCTCGGTGCTATCGGGTGGATCGCCCAAGCCGTGGAAGGTGGAAGGAATCGGCGAGGACTTCGTGCCCAAGACGTTTTCGAGCAAGTATGTGGATGACTGGGTTCGCGTGGGTGATGCGGAATCCTTCCATGTCGCGCGCGAGTTGGCCCGACGCGAAGGAATGCTGCTTGGTGGTAGCACGGGCACCAACGTCGCCGCTGCTCTGCGTTATGCGCGCCGATTGTCGGGACCGGGGCAGCTCGTTGTCGCTCTGGGTTGCGACACCGGACGCAACTACTTGAGCAAGTTCTTCGATGACGGCTGGTTAGCGGAGAACAAGCTGACGTTCGCCGAACCGCCAGTTCACTCGGTGGGTGATCTTCTCAAGAAACGCGGAGAGCGGAAGCTGGTTACCATTTCCCCGGACGCGACCGCCGAGCAAGCAATTCAGTTGATGGAAGCAACAGGGATTTCGCAACTCCCAGTGATGGACGCGGGCAAGCCGGTCGGCAGCGTGCAAGAGGTGTCGCTCGCTCGCATTCTGCACGATGGGAAAGACCCGTCTCAGGTGACAATCAACGACTTGATGGCTCGACCACTGCCGACGCTCGACATCCACACGCACCTCGACGAAGCCTATCGCTTACTCCTGGCCGGCTACACCGGCGTGCTGGCGACAATCGACGGCCGCGTCGTGGACATCGTCACCCGCATCGACCTGATCCACTACTGGGGCCAGACGCGGGGGAAGTAGAATAGGATTGCACAACGAGGAGAAATCACGATGCC
>JAKEEV010000814.1 GCA_022616395.1 Planctomycetia bacterium
AACCTTGGGTTTATGTATTACGACGGCCGGGGCGTGCCGCAGGATTACAAGAAAGCCCGCAAGTGGTTCGAGCGGGCAGCCAAGCAAGAGCATGAGGGGGCGCAGTATGGTCTGGGCCTGCTCTACCACAACGGCCACGGGGTGCCGCAAAACCACGATCGGGCTTACGAGTGGTACGAGAAGGCCGCGACTCAGGGGCACACCGACGCCATGAACCAACTGGCATGGATACACGTGGATCGCGAAGACTTTCCGGCTGCCTGCAAGTGGTGGGAAGAAGCCGCCGCCCGCGGCGACGCCGACGCAGGCTGCCGCCTGGGAGAACTCTACGCTGATGGACGCGGCGTACCGCAAGACTACCAGACGGCTCGTGCGTATTTCGAGAAAGCAGCCGCGCAAGAACATGCCGGAGCGCAACACAACCTGGGAGAGTTGTACGTCCTCGGTCTGGGCGTGCCGCAGGATTACGTCCAGGCCCGTGAGTGGTACGAGAAGGCCGGCGCGCAAGGACACGCCGCAGCACAATTCCGCCTCGGAATGATGCATTTCCAGGGCGACGGCGGGCCAAAGAACCTATCGCGCGCCCGCGCGTTGTGGGAAGAGGCTGCCGCACAAGGAGACCCCGCAGCACAGTGCAGTCTCGGACTGCTCGCGGAAGACCCGGACGGTGTCCGGCATGACTACGCAACGGCGCGGATGTGGTACGAGAGAGCCGCGGCACAAGGATACGCTGAGGCGCAGTACAACCTTGGGGTGCTCTACGAGAACGGACGCGGAGTTGCCCAGGACAACAAGGCCGCGCTGGAGTGGTACCGCGCGGCCGCCGAGGGCGGGCACGATGAGGCACGGCAAGCGATCAAGCGACTTGAGAAAACCGGATTCTTCCGACGGTTGTTCGGCTCGTAAACAGCGTCCCGTCCCTTACCCTCGTGGGTAAGGCACCGTGACCACCCTGTTGCCGCCGGGGTTCAGAAGTGTCACCGCGGAGCCGTCGGGCCAGGTGACTGTCACTCGTTCGACCACTGGCAAATTACCCAGTCCGAAGTGAGCCACTGGCTCCATCTGGCACAAATACCCACTCCCGCCGCAAATGCCCTTCACATGCACACAGCCGCCGTATTCCGCGCGCACCACCGATCCGCGTGCCGGCGCGCCGAATCGCGTCAGCGGACGCACGCGAAGCCAGTTCGGATACGCGGAACGCGCCTTGAACACTCCTAACGGCTGCGGGCTTTTCTCTCCGCGTGAGACAATCAACTCCAGCACGCCATCGCCATCGATGTCGCACACCACAGCGCCCGTGCCGTAGCCATCGGCATCCAGCGCCGCGCCCGCGTCGAGCATGGCAGCGCTGAGTTCCACTCCCTCGCGGTCGCGGCTCATTGACACACGAAACAGCCGATTCGGTTCGCCGATGTTGTTGAAGAACACCTCGTCGTTGCCGTCGTTGTCGAAGTCCGCCGCGATCACGCTTCGGATCGAAGAGGGGAACGCCAACCCCGCGGTCGCGTAGTTCTTCCACGAACCGTCTTCGCGTCTGACCATCAACCGGTGTGTGCTGTCCCAGTTTCCCCAACACAGACCGAACTCGCCCCCAACATCCACCGCGGAGATTCCCCGCGCGTGTTCGGTTGCGTCCATGAGTTGCAGTTGTTCCGCGACTTCTTCAAACGTGCCGTCTCCTCGATTGCGCAGCGCGAAGTTCGGGCCATGCTCGTTCACGCAAATGATGTCGGGATGCGCGGAGAAGATGGGAAGTGTCAGCACTCCGCGCCCGCCCGCCGTGCGTGCCAGATCGAGCGATGGAGCCAGATCGACAATTGCGCCATCGGGGCCGAGTTCATACAGCCTCATCGGTCGGCCGTAGTTCGCCACGAAGAAACCGTAGCGGCCCACTCCGCGACGGTCGATCACTCCCACGCTTCGACCAGCGGCGAAGTTCCTCACTCCGGTGTTTTCTGGTCGCGCGAACAGATCATCCCATCGGCCATCGGCAAGCCGCTTGAAGAGTCGATCCGCGAATCGCGTCGCGCCCGCGAAGGTGTCGGTGTTCAGGACGTAGAGTTCTTCGCGTCCGTCTCCGTCAAGGTCGCCCGCGGCCACCGCAATGGCTTGTCGTGAATCGTCAGATAATTCGGGAGGAGCGCAATCCCGCAGTTGACCGCCCGACCACTTCAACACGCGATTGGGACCAGCAAAACCCGCCACCACAACCGACAGCCGGCCGTCTCCGTCCAGATCCGCCACGGCCACGCCGTAATGCAGAGCCGGCGCGTTGTGCGCGATCAGACCAGAGACATCCTGAAACATCACTCACCCCTTCGGGGTGAAAATTCAAAATACGAAACTCGAAATTCGCAAGAACACCCAGAGCCGAGACAAACCTAACCGACGATCAACGAAGCGCAAACGAAAAAGCCCGGAGTTCTCGCTCCGGGCTTCTTGTGTGTGCGGTAACTGACCCAGCCGGCTCACGCCGGCGGTTCGACAAACTGCAACCCAGCCGGCTCATGCCGGCGGTTCGACAAACCAACGTCGAACCGCCGGCGTGAGCCGGCTGGGTTGTGTTTTGGTCCCGCGAGCGCGTCAGTGGATGCCGAGGTTACTGTTGTGGGCGTTGCCGCATTCCTGGATTTGCTTGACGCTGACGGAAGTTGATGGCCGGACGCCGGGCCGAGCGTAGAAGACTAGCACCTTGTCGAGTTCCACATCCGCGGACAGACGCAGTTGAGCACCGGTCGGTTGCTTGGTTCCGTCGGGCAAATGCACCATCCACCGATCGTTACCGGGCAAGTTGTAAAGCGTCAGTGTGCGGGTCGTGTGGTCGTAGTTCATCCGATCAATTTCAGGCGGAGGCAGGTGCGGACGATGAGTGACCCACGGCGGGTCCGCGGAGCCAACGGCTCTGTGCGGATCGTCCGAACCAGGTGGAAGAACTGTGCCGCAACCGAGCAGACCCATCAGCAGCGAGCACACAAGAACGAATCGCATCCACGCCTCGCGAAATCGACAACCAGTCAGTCGAGTTATCCATAACGTGGTCATGGCTTCCCTCCCTGATTCGTCATTCGTCATTCGTCATTGGTCATTCGTCATTGGTTTGTCTCTTTGGGTTCTTGATTCCGGCATCAACGGTAACCTCCCCAAAAACGAATGACCAATGACGAATGCTACTTGAAACCTAGCATTTGTGGGTGTCAAGTGGAAGTGGGAGTGGGGGAAAACTCCCTTCGCTGTCTTGAACACGGTCGTCAGTCCCGCACCCAAACCAGCCCCACGACAA
>JAKEEV010000815.1 GCA_022616395.1 Planctomycetia bacterium
CGACAACCAATTCTGCGCTTCCCGCGAGTGGCCTTCGGTACGATCAAGGGTGAAACCGACGCCGTGTATGGACTGCGCGTCACGAAGCTCACGGTGGAAGGAATCGCTCCCGGCGGGTTGATCGACTTCCCGCCGGATGCTCTGAAGGATTTTGCCACCGTGACCGACTTGAAGCTCGATCCGAACGTTCCCATCCGGACGTTCCGGCCTGTCGCGGGCGTTTCGCCGGAACTGCGCCCTTCGCTGCGCGCTGGTGAGTTACCCATCGCCAATTCGCTCACCCACTGGCACATCGGCCCGCGTCGCGCGGATGCGACCGGAAGCATCTCGTGGACTTCCAAGGAATCGCTTCCTCTGGTGGAATTCAACCTCGGTGGAGTGCGAGTGCTGGAAGTGCGCGGAGCGGATGTTGCCAGTTGGAATCAGTCCAGTTCGCGGGTCCAGGTTTGGTTGCGCGGGTCTGTTCGGGCAACAACCGTGGAGTGGACCGGCTCCGCGATTCCCGCTCCGGTGGGCAAGCCGGTCCCCAATCTACTCCTCTTTGACCCGGCCGCCCCGCGAGTGTTAAACGCGCGTCTCTCATCAGACGAACTGCGATTGAAAGCTATTGACGGCTGGCTGATGAAGCCGACTCGTTTCCGTGGGTGGCAAACGGTTCGCGCGCCGATCGGAGAGTTACGCTTCCGCACTGAACTCCCCGCTGCGCCGGCGCTGCGTGTTCAACTCTTACCTCAACGAATCGGGATTCGGTAAGAAGCTCATCTTGCGCTCATGAGTTCATCTATCGGTTCTCCTCCCATCTCCATCTGTCATGAGTTCGCGCTGAATCTTCTCCTCGCTCCTCCATCCACGATGAACCAGTGATGACACTTTGCACCTCGCGCGGAACCGCGCTGAGTTCGCTCCGTTAGTTGTCGTGTTGCGATTCCCACAATCATGCTCGCCACAATGGCGAGCTACTTGTCACCGCTGCGTGGAGACCCCCGATGACTACTCCCAAGAGGTCTGCGTTTACCCTGATTGAACTGCTCGTTGTGATCGCGATCATCGCGATTCTGATCGGCCTGTTGCTCCCGGCTGTTCAGAAGGTCCGTGAGGCCGCGGCGCGAATGAGTTGCCAGAGCAAACTCAAAGAGATTGGTCTCGCGGTCCACAATTATCACGATGCC
>JAKEEV010000816.1 GCA_022616395.1 Planctomycetia bacterium
ACTTCCACCCAGATGGAAACTACTTTATCGGGGCGGACACCGGCATCTTTTGGCAAATCGCCAAGGAGCCGCTCGAAGGATGTAAGGCTCCCGATTGGTACTATATCCCGAACGTTCCGCGGTTGATTCATGGGGATATCCGGCGCTCGTACGTCCTGTGGGAAGAGTTCGGACGCCCACTAATCGTTATCGAGTTTGTGTCCGGCGATGGCAGCGAGGAACGTGACACAACCCCTGCAAAGGGCAAGTTCTGGGTGTACGAACACGCGGTCGCGGCGACATACTACCTCATCTGGGATCGATCAGGCCGGACGCTCGAAGCTTACGAACTCTGGCGTGGCCGGTATCGTCCAATTGGACCGAATGAACACGCTCGATATCCAATACCCGCGATGGAAGTCGAGTTCGGCATTTGGGACGGGGTTTTCTTGGGTTACCAAACCTGTTGGCTTCGTGCATGGAACCGAGAAGGCCAGCTTCTGCCAACACCCCAAGAACGCGCCGAACGCCTCGCGGCACGTTTACGCGAACTCGGCGTCGATCCCGACACTGTGTGACGTTTGACCAGAAGGCTGACCATGACCACGACCGCGACAGAGCAAGAGAAGACTGGACTCGGCAACTATTTCATCGCCAACTACCCGCCGTTTTCGTTCTGGAAGTACACATTCCTGCCCGATGCGGAGCGCGCGCTGAATAGCGCGCCGCGGCCGGGTGTGCCTCTGGGTCTGTATCTGCACATTC
Source organism: Planctomycetia bacterium (assembly GCA_022616395.1). Taxonomy (GTDB): domain Bacteria; phylum Planctomycetota; class Planctomycetia; order Gemmatales; family Gemmataceae; genus Gemmata. Next base: position 745 of record JAKEEV010000816.1, read on the forward strand.
CCTTCTGCCGGAAACGGTGCAAGTTCTGTTACTTCCGCGTCTACACCGACAAGAACGCCAGGGACATCGAAGTCTACCTCGATGCGCTCACCAAAGAAGTCGAGCTGCTGAGTCAGACTGCCTGTGTCGGAGGGCGCGCGCTCGACTACGTGTATTTCGGCGGCGGGACTCCATCGTATTTGAGCGCGTCGCAACTTGATGAGCTGATGACGCGACTGCGCGCGATCATGCCGTGGGACGCCGCACGCGAAGTCACCTTCGAGTGCGAACCGGGCACGCTCCAGAAGCACAAACTGGAGATGCTCCGCAAGCACGGCATCTCGCGATTGAGTCTGGGTGTGGAGAACTTCAAGCCGGAGATTCTTCAGTACAACGGCCGCGCTCACCTGGAAGAAGAAATCTACCGCGCCTTCGGCTGGGCACGCGAACTCGGCTTCCCGCAAATCAACCTCGACCTCATCGCGGGCATGGTCGGCGAGGACTGGGACAACTGGAAAGAGTGCGTGTCGAAGACAATCCGACTCGCTCCGGATTGCGTCACGATTTACCAGATGGAATTGCCATACAACACCGTCTTCTCGAAAGAGTTGAAGGTTCTCGGCAACGACGAGCCGAGTCTGGCAGTCGCCGACTGGCCTACCAAGCGCGCCTGGATGAAGTACGCCTTCGACGAACTGGTGAAGGCCGGTTATGAGATTTCCAGTGCCACCACCGTCGTCAAGAACAAGGCGAAGACGCGGTTTGTGTACCGCGAAGCACTCTGGCGCGGGGCGGACATGTTCGGAACCGGCGTCGCTTCGTTCGGGCACGTCAACGGGGTCCACATTCAGAATCTGGATACGTGGGAAGCCTACATCGAGAAGCTCAACGCCAGACAGTTGCCTCTCGGTCGAGCATTCCCAACGACCGAACGCGACCGGCTGATCCGCGAGATTGTCTTGTTGCTCAAAACCGGTCACCTGGATGTGCCGTACTTCCGCGACAAGTACGGCGTGGACATTCGAGACGAGTTCCGCCCCGCGTTCGACAAACTTCAGAGCGACGGGTGGCTTGTGGTGAATGGTGAGAGTATCGACTGCACTCCCGATGGGCTAATCCAGATCGACCGCCACCTGCCAGCGTTCTTCGACCCGCAATACATTAGCTCGCGGTATACGTAGTGGCTTTTCAACCGCTCCCTTGCGGTCGCGGCTCGTTCGGGAGCTTGAAATTGCAGCGAACCAACGAGCCGCGACCGCAAGGGAGCGGTTGCTTCTGCACTAGTTCCAGACTCGGAGGGCTTACGCCCTCCGCTCGCCTCAGAGATGCCCGAAGCGCGCACATTCATGATGGGCAAGCACCCGGCACCGTTGCCGGGAGAGCTTCTGTATTGCAAGAACCACATGTGGTGTCGGCCGGGCGCGGAGGGCATTCACACTTTCGGCTTCACCGCGTACGCTGTGAGGCTTATGCAAGACGTGTACTTTCTCGAATGGCGAATCGATCCGGGCCTCGTCACGCTCAAGCAAGAAATCGGCTACATCGAAACTCAGAAGGCGACTTCCGGGCTGTATGCACCGGTCGCGGGTCGGCTCCTGCGTTTCAATGCCGCTCTGCTGGAAGATCCCGGCACGATCAACGTCGACAACTACGAACGCGGCTGGCTCTTCGAGATGAAGTGCGACACAACCGAGATGCTCAATGCGGATGGATACTACGCCCACCTGGAAGCCGGATGGGAAGCCACTCAACGCATCCTCAAAGCGCAAGTGAACAAGGCAGAGGATGAGGAGTGAACCGTTGTCCCTCGCGCGAGGCAATGGTACCATCTATCAGCCCAATCACTTCGCGTGTCGGGTTGGACATGAAGCCATCCGCCGTTCTCTTGATCGACCTCGAAAACTTCTACTACAGCCGGGAAGATAACGTTCCGGGCTACGACCGGCACTGGTTTGCTTCTGACCTGGAGAAACTGCTCGGCTTTGCGCGCGAGATGGTCGAACCGTTGCCCTTCACGGTCCGCCGGGCATACGCCAACTTCAGTGTGGTCCGTTACCCGAAGGGAGCACCACGCGAATTCCCACTCCAGGTGATCCCTGACACGCTCCTACGGCAGGGAGTCGAACCGGTGCAAGTGTTCCGGCTGTCATCTGGAACGGGAGGAACTGGCGGTCGCGGGAGCAAGAACGCGGCTGACATGCGAATGGCGATGGACGCGACCTCGCTACTTGCTGGCGGTGGGCACATCGAACACTTCGTACTGGTGACCGGAGACGCCGATTTCATTCCGGTGATACTCGAACTCAAGTGCCAGGGGCTTTCGGTTTCAGTCATCGGGGTTGCGAATGCGACCAACGAGTTGATTCAGCGTTTCGTGGACAACTTCGAGCAGTTTGAGGATCTGGTCGCAGCCGAGGAGGTGGAAGCACAAAGCGGCCAGGTGGCTCTGGCGGGTGATGGGATGATGGAGATCGCGGCGGCCGTGCGCAAGTTGCTTGGCCGAACGCGGCCGCTACGGTTCGCGGCCGTCAAGCCGCTTCTGTCGAAGGAACTTGGCCGACCATTCGATCCCGGCACATTCGGTTGCGACACAACTGGCGATTTCCTTCGCAAGTACCAGAGTCAACTCGGTGTCGAAATCCGCGTGCAACCGCATGACCTGGAACTCGACTTACCCAACGGCAATGGCTTGAAATCTGTATCACGACCAACAACGCGGCCCGCCGAACGCCTCTCGCTTCTTGATCGCCAGGCCGAGCAGCTTCCCATTGTCGAACCGCACTCGTCTGCACATTACCACCAGTTGCTCGCCAGTGGCGGGCCAATGGACAGCCCGGTTGGAACAGTCAAGGTGGCCGTGGTTCCGTGGTCAGCGCTCGTCTGGTCATGCGATGCGACGGTTGCCGAACTTGCTCCGCCGACCGGTGGGCCTTCCACTTCCCCGCAGTTGCTCGCGCGTCTGCTCAAGGCAGTCGAGGAGACAACGATCCCGGATCTGGAGAAACATCTGCGCCGCGTATACCCCACGTTGCGGGCCGCGCTTCCTTCGCCCGGAGTTGATAGCCTGCTGGCTCTCTCGACCGAATCGCAGACTGGTGAACGATTCCGCTCCGAGGTACTCCGCTACATTGTCCGCGTGTTGAACTGCCGGTTGGCCGAGGCCAGCGTCGAGGATTCGATCCAGCCCGAATCGCTCGCGCGCCTGTTCGACCCCGGTTCGGCACTCGACCAAGCGGAGAGAGAGTTCTCCACAGCGCTGACGGAAACCCCCGCGGTCTGCTCGTGTGTTCCGCTCCCAGGCATGGAGAACATCCACACTTCCAGCGGCTACCTGAAGCTGCTGAAAGCAGGCGGTGCGAAGGGGAGTGAAACCGAAGCGCTCAAGATTCTGCCTGCGCCGTGGCCGTCAGTCGAACGAGTGTGTGTCGATGTGTTCGCGGCCCTTGCGCCAGCGGCAGGCGGCGCGCCGATGCCGCATGACCAGTTGTATACTCGACTGGTCGAAGCAGGCGAGGAGCTTTGCATTGAGCATTATGACCAGCATGCGCGCCGCGCACTTGGGATTCTCCGTGTCGCGGGGGAACTCACGGAAGAGAATGGATTGGTGTCGCTCAAGGCCGATCTTCCATCCGCGCAGGAACTTCGGAATAGAGGACTGGCTTTTCTGCTCGACTTGCTTCGATACAGACTGCAAGAGCGCGAGATTTTCGATCCCATCGACCCGCAGACCTTTGTCACGGCACTGGAAGCCGGCCCGCTGACCGATGTGCTACTTGAAGAAGTCACTCCGGCTATTGCATGGCTGTATCGCTCTGATCAATCCGAACTCACGGACATCGAACCAATCCCAGAACCGGCCCTTGAGCTGCCCGCGGACGACTCCTGCCCCGCGTCAACCGTTACCCAGCAGTTCACCGAACTGCCAGACACTGAGGAACCGCTCCCGCTCGAGGAATTGGAGGAGTCAGCTCTGGAATCTGATCTTGGACCGGACGAGGGGAGACCCTATTCGCTCGACGACCTTCCTCCATCGTCTGTCGAATCACCATCGGCAGTTGCGGATGACGACAGCGAGGAAGTCACGTTTCAAAAGCCGGTTGAAGACACCATCGGGGATGAATCGCCTTCGGTGGGCGATCCCAGGAGAGACACTTCCGGCGTTCTTGATGTCGCGGTCATAACGCGTGAGGCGATTGCCGCAGGGAACGAGGATTCCCCGATTCTTTCACTCGGAAGAACTGCCGAACCAGCGGCTCTGGAACTGGCGGCAAGAGAATCGGAACGGCTCGCCGTACCCGAATCGCCAACTGCCCCTGTTGCAAACGATGAGGCGCCTCCGGTCGCCGTTCCCGTGGGGGATTGGTTGCCGGAGACCGAGTCAGACGAGCCGGCTGACCTCAAGCCAACTCCGCCCACGACTCCACCCTCAACAGTGAACGATCACCCGGAACGTAATCGGGCTTACTTGCCGGCCGTGATTGATAAGATGTCTTCGCACGCAAAACAGCCCACAACCCCAGTCCCACCGCCTTTGCCGCCGGAGTCCGCATGAGCCGTTCGCGCGTCACCGTGGTTCTGTCGCAAGCGCCGGGGAAGCACCCAGCCAAGCGCGCACTGGAAGAAAGCGTCGTCGCTGCGCTGTTACTCGAACCCGAACTGGAAGTCTCGGTTGTTCCAAATCTGTATGATCTTGGCCCCGACCACACCGGCCGACTGTTCCTGGGATCGGTTACGGGCGACATGGTCGTAATCTCGTGGCTATACCCGCGTGCCGCGTTCTGGCTGCTCGACCGCGACGGCATCAAGGGACAGTTCGGCGAAACGCAACTCAAGCCACCCGCGGATGACGAGGAGGAGGAAGCGGAGGCGGAAGTTGATACACCCCTGGACCGACCCGAAGCGATCGGACCGGCGGGCACAATTCCAGACCGACACATCTATTGTCTCGACCTGCGCGACTTTAACAAACACGAGCCGTATGTCGCGGAGGTGAAGAGAATCGCTGGGGAGTGTCGCGCTCGTCGTGAAGCTCAGGCGCGTGAGAAGGCCGCGAATAACCCCGCGGTTCTTCAACTTGGTGTGTCGCTGACAAAGCCAGAAGTCCCCACTTCGCAACAGGCATTCACGCCTGAATCACTTCTCGCTGCGCCCGGCCGGAGGTGGTATCCGGTTATCGACTACAGCCGATGCACGAACTGTCTGGAATGCCTCGACTTCTGCCTCTTCGGTGTCTATGGCGTGGACCCGCTGGAACGCATCCTGGTCGAGAATCAGGATCAGTGCAAGAAGGGTTGCCCCGCGTGCAGCCGCGTTTGCCCTCAGCAAGCGATCATCTTCCCCGAGTACAAAAGCGCGCCCATCGCGGGCGCGGACACCGGCGCGGTTGGCGGGCTGAAAATCGATCTGAGCAAGTTGTTTGGCGGCGATATAGGTGATGCGCTCTCAACGGCAGTGCAAGAGCGCGACCGGGAGTTGGTCAACGACGGCCGCGATGCCGTTGGCATGTCGGTCGGCATTCCAAAACGCCAGGCGGACAAACCGAAGGGACCGAAAGACGACCTCGACAAACTCGTCGACGACCTGGACAACTTGGGATTGTGATCAGAGGACTAACCACAGAGACACAGAGACACAGAGAAAACCAGAAGACAGGGTTTCAAACTCTGCCTTTCTCTGTGTCTCTGTGTCTCTGTGTCTCTGTGGTTAGTTCATTGTCACGCTAGTTTGCGGCCCGCGAGCGATTCGAGCACTCGAAGAGGAGCGGAGGCCGGGTTACGCAGCGCGTTCACATCCACCATGAAGGTCTGTTCCAGTTGATGCGCGCCTGAGACAGCCGCGTGTGATACCTGATCGGTGAAGCACACCCACGAACTGCCCGCGGGGAATAGGTGAGTCGCGGAGGCGAAGCGCGCCTGATAGACCGGGTCGAGCTTCATCGCATCGTGAAGTTTCAGCATGTAGTGATCGTATCGCGTGCGGACAGACTTCGTTACCCTGATCGCGGCGAGCAGTCCGCGTTCGCCCGGCAGCGGGGCGCGAAGTGCCGGCCAGTATTTCCGCGCGACCGTGTCGAACTGCTCACCGACCTTCCACACACGCGGTCGGCCGTCCGGGTTCACGTTGCAAAACACGCGCAGAATGCGTTTCCCCCTACTTGGCTGGCTGGGGAAACTATCCACATGCAAGCGCGTATCGTCCTTCCTCCACGTCTGCTTTCGGCCCGCCACTTCGACCGGGCGCAAGCTCGTGCGTGCCTGATGGAGTCCGTTGCGATAAGTCGGCAAGAGGGTTGAGAGCAATTCGCGTGTCGCGGTCGCGAACCGATCCATGAGGCCGCGCAGTTCGTGGAGCTTCATCGCGGCGACGTTCGCTCCACCCACCTTCCCGCTTTTCGGGTCGTAGTTCACATTCTTGGAACTCCCCACGATCTCCGGCGAGAGGAACGCGCGTTCGGTTTCCGTTAACTCGAAGCTCAGGTTCGGGAAGAACAACACGCTTCCGGCTTCCAGAGCATCTGTCGCGGCGACTTGCGTTGCTTGAGGGATTTCGCCTCCCCAGGTGCAAAGTTCGATTGGGAGAATGGGAGACATGGCGGATACCCTCGTCGGTCCAAGTTCCTCATTCGCTACAATCGACGCAAGCAACCTGCTCGCTTGAATGAAACGGACGCTGCATGATTCCCGCAGTCCGCCTCCGGGCCGCATTTCTCACCGCTCGTGATGCGCTTCTCGCCGAACGCGTGCCAGAAGGTCACTGGGTTGGCGAGTTGTCCACGTCCGCGCTTTCCACAGCGACAGCGGTGATGGCGCTACATCTGGTGAACCCTTTCGAGCATCGCGAACGCATCGACGCGGGGCTGAAGTGGCTCGCGGATCATCAAAATGCTGACGGTGCGTGGGGAGACACGATCAAGAGCGTCTCGAACATCTCGACATCCATGCTCTGCCGATCCGCATTCCGCATGATTGGCGAGAAGGACTACACGGAGATCGTTGGGAAGTTGGAGGAGTTCATTTCGGAGCGCGCGGGGAAACTCCCGCAGCGCCGGGCCGCTGCGATCCGCGCGCGGTACGGGAAGGATCACACGTTCTCGGTTCCGATCCTCATGACGTGTGCGCTTGCTGGTCTGGTGTCGTGGGAGGAAGTGCCTCGGTTGCCGTTCTGGATGGCGTCTTTACCGCAGAGTTGGTACCGGTTCGCGAAGATGCCAGTGGTGAGCTACGCGCTTCCAGCACTCATCGCCATCGGTCAGTGCGTGCATCATCACCGGCATTCGCGGAACCCGGTTCGCAACTTGGTGAATCGCCTCGCGCGCTGGCGCTCACTCACAGTGCTTCGCCGAATTCAACCGACGAGCGGCGGCTATCTGGAAGCGACTCCACTTACGAGCTTCGTCGTGATGGCGCTCGCTTCGATCCGTCGCAGGCGCTCTGAGTCCGAAAAGCAGGTGATTGATGAAGGCGTGCGCTTCCTGGTGAACTCCGTTCGCCCCGATGGTAGCTGGCCCATCGACACGAACCTCGCGACATGGGTAACAACACTCTCTGTGAATGCGCTCGCCGCGGCCGGTGATCTCGATGCCCTTGACACAAAGGACAAAGTGCTCGCGTGGCTGTTGAAGCAGCAGTACACGGAGAGACACCCTTACACCGGAGCCGATCCTGGCGGCTGGGCGTGGACCGATCTTCCCGGAGGAGTGCCCGACTGCGACGACACGCCAGGGGCGATACTGGCTGCGAGCGCCCTTCATTCGGAGAACCGCTCGGCGTTGTTCGCGGTACTCGCTGGCTCGAATTGGCTGTATTCACTTCAGAACCGTGATGGGGGTTGGCCAACATTTTGCCGTGGATGGGGTCATCTCCCCTTCGACCGAAGCGGTTGCGACTTGACAGCTCACGTACTGCGTACATCGGCTTGGGGAATAACCGCATCGCCCCTCTTCCGCCTGACGGATTCGATCTCGCGTGGCCTCGCCTACCTCGCGAAGCAACAGCGCCCGGACGGCTCGTGGCTTCCGCTGTGGTTCGGCAATCAGTACGCGCCGGACGAAACCAACCCCGTGTATGGCACATCGCGCGTGCTCGCTGTGTATCGCGATCTGGGGTTAAAGGATTCGCCGGAGTGTCAACGCGGTGTCAATTACTTGCTCTCTGTTCCGAACGCGGACGGAGGGTGGGGTGGTGCGAAGGATTGCCCGTCAAGCGTCGAAGAAACTGCCCTCGCGGTGGAAGTGCTGATCGAGTTGGTAAAGAACCCCTCACCCGGCGGCGAAACGCCGCCACCCTCTCCCCAACGGGGAGAGGGGGAAAACGCGGTCGAGCGCGGCTTGCTGTGGCTGGTGGAAGCGGTCGAATCGGGGCGGTTCCACGAAGCCAGCCCGATCGGCTTCTACTTCGCGAAGCTGTGGTACTTCGAGAAACTCTATCCGCTCATCTTCACCGTCGCGGCGCTGGGAAGAGCGGTCCGCATGACGCAATCGACGTGAGTTTCTCGGACATTCTAGCCGTATCAAGAGTGCCAGAATGGAGGGCAAGAGGGCCAGAGGGGATGCGGCAGAAGTTGGCCCTCTTGGTCCGGTTAGAATCTCGGCCTGTCCGGGTGTCACGGCTTCTTCGGTTCCGGCGGCAGGATTTCAGCACAACCCAACCGACTTTCGCCAGCGGTTCGCCGGGTCATTGCTTCTGGAAAGACTGATACGCAATGGCAGGGATTGGTTTCGGTCTGCGGCGGGTTCCGCAAAATCCGATTAGGTACTTGACTTTTGTACAGTAATCACGCATACTGGAGGAGAGGGAACCGGCACGCCAGACCGACCACCCTGCGCGCCGGCAGCCACCCAACCCAGCGCCA
>JAKEEV010000103.1 GCA_022616395.1 Planctomycetia bacterium
GGCGCGGATGCGGCTCTACTCATCGCGGAGTGTCTGCCGGGCGATCAACTCGCGACACTTCAGCGCGAGGCAACCGAACTGGGGCTTCACACGCTCGTTGAACTGCACGACGCGGAGCAATTGCCCCGAGTGCTGGAGTGCGGGGCGCCAGTGATCGGGATTAACAACCGCGATCTACGCACTTTCGTTACGCGACTCGAACACACGCTGGAGTTGCTGCCGAAGATTCCCGCTGATCGCGTTGTGGTGAGCGAAAGCGGAATCAAGACTTACGCGGACGTACTGAAACTCGGCGTCGCCGGCGCGCGGGCGGTGCTCGTCGGCGAATCGCTCATGCGCGCTGAGGATATTGGCGAAGCGCTGGATGAATTGCAGGGAAAGTAGGACAGGCTGGACACCTGTCTCTTCCCAATGACAGGCAAGATGCCTGTCCTACAAACAGACAGGCAAGATGCCTGTCCTACTTTCTCCTCTCCACACGCGCCAGGCACACCAGACCCACAGAGCCAGCAGAATGAATGTGTCGATGGGGTAGCGATGACCCGTATCTGCTTTCAAGCGCGGAGTTGTGCCGCCAGTGCTTCCATCCGTGGCGGGACTGGCGAAATAGCCAAAGCCGATGGTCGCTTCGAGTTGCATTCCCGTGAGCGAATTCTCCACCACGAACAACAGGAGCAGGATCGTTAGCGGGAATGAGTTGACGTAGCCGAGCATCCGCGCTCCGAGCGGTTGCGATTGCGGTGCGGGCGGCTGAAGTTCGCGACCGGCGGGCAACTCCGCGACACAAGGAGCCGCGGATACCCCGAACACGCGTGTCCGGAGTAACTGTCTGGGATCGGCAAAGAGCACCGCGAACGCCGCGGCGGTGAGCAGGACATCGTAATACATGAACCGGTAGCACGTCAGATACGCGCCGATGAACAAAAACCCCGCGCTTGTGCCAGTGAATTGCTTGCGATCTCCGCGTGCCAGATAGATGAGCACCGTTCCTCCGAACACAACACCCCACAATCCCCACGCGAGCGCATTGGTTAACGGCTTTTCCCGTTCGGATTCCGGTTTCGTGAAGTCGTGCAGCATCCGGCGCGGGATGCCGTGCAGGTCGCGGCTGAGGTGAATCCAGTTGTCGTTCACCTTGTACAGTTCCGCCGCGTCTTGCCCGATCTTCAGCCAGTGGAACCAACTCTCCAGGCCGACGATTGGCAACGTTAACGCGACCAACGCGGCACCAGAGAGACTCATGGAAATGAAGAACCGCCACTGTCTCATCAGAAGCGGCACCAGCAAAAACGCCAACGCCCAGACCGGCTTGAACGCGAGCAGTCCCCAGACCATTCCGCCCGCAACGAAGTATCCGCGAGCCGCCAGCGCCCAGCCCCACACGATGATGCAGAGCGTGAGAGTCGGGTTCTGGCCGAGGTCGAGCGCTCCGCGCATTCCCGGATAAAGAAAGATGCAGGGCACTGCGACCGAACACCAGATGCGCCCGCGCGTGAGAACCCGCACACCCAACCCAGTTGCAAATACAACCAGCGCGGAGAACACCTGGAAGACGCGATAGGCGCGCTGGGGGCGGTCGATGGCGCCAAGCGGTGCATACATCACCGCATGAACAGGCGGGTAAAGCGGGCCGCCGATGGCGGGCTTGGTCACTTTCTCAACGACTTCCGGTGTGACCGCATCGGCCGCGGCTTTTTCCAGAGCAATTCCGAAGAGCGGATTGCCGGGTGGTTGTGCAACTGGAGCAGCAGCGGCACCGCCGACCGTTTTCCACTCCTTCGGATCTTCGCCCATGAACCAGCTCATCATGCGGTCGGCATCGTGCCTCATGTCTTCATCGTGGTGCGCCGATTTCCGCTGCGATCTGGGCAACCTCGCCTCCTCTTGCTGCAAGGGCGATTCATCGGCGATGGGGTAAGCCTGCCAGACGATTTCCCATTGTCGCTGGCGGTGGTAGAGTTCGCGGCCGTTGCCGGTCGCCACCATGCGGCCCATCACCCACTGTCCGCCGAAGTCGATCTGCGTGTGCCCGCCGTTGCCATCGACGCGCTTGCGTTCGGGCGGAAGGAATGCCTGATCGTCGAACCAGTTGAACGAGCGGTACAGGAACGTGATGCCGATGATGAGCGCTGCCAGCCACAGGAACACGGCAACAGTTCGCCGGGAACCGATCCACGCCCAGTATCGCGGCGGGATGACGTAGCCGCTCGTGGGCGAAGGAACTGGCGAAGATGAAGAAGTGGATGAACTCACGCGGTCGGCCACTCGCCGGAGAATACCTCGACAGCCGGGCCGGTCTTGTAGACGCAGGTATCGGCCTCGGACCATTCCAGTTCCAGATCGCCGCCGGGTAAGTGAGCCAGAATCTTGCGCGCGCTACGGCCGCTCAAGACACCCGCGACACACACCGCACACGCTCCGGTTCCGCACGCCAGCGTGATGCCGCTTCCGCGTTCCCAGGTCCGCATCGTCACTTCCGAAGGCGAGTGAACCTTCACGAAATGTGCATTCACGCGGCGCGGAAATGCGCTGTGGTGTTCGATCTTCGGTCCCAGTTCGGCCACGAGATCGCGTTCACCGATCTGGAAGAACTCATCGCCGACGTACATCACCGCGTGTGGATTTCCCATTGATACGCAAGTCACCTCAAAGTTCCGGTCAGCCACACGAAGCGGGGCATTCACCGGCGGGTTGCCTGGGAGTGTGGTTGGAATCTTCGCGGAGTCGAGAATCGGTTCGCCCATGTTCACCCGCGCGCGACTGACCTTGTCGTTGGTCACTTCCAGGTCAATCATCAACACTCCGCGACCAGTTTCGATTGCCAATCGTGGCTTGCGGGCGATGCCGTGATCGTAGACGAACTTCGCGACACAGCGGAGGCCGTTTCCGCACATTTCGGCTTCGGAGCCATCGGCGTTGAACATCCGCATCCGCGCATCCGCGCGCTCGCCGGGGCAAATCAGGATGAGGCCATCAGCTCCGACGCCAAAATGCCGGTCGCTGATCGCGCGGCTGAGTGACGCGGGATCGGTTGGTGGGCGGTTGCGCACGCAATCGACGTAGATGTAATCGTTGCCGATGCCCTGCATCTTCGTGAAGCGCATGTTAATGCTCCGCGAGGGACATGGACGATTGTAAATGGGAGGGCAGGTCTTTGGTAGGTGCCGCTTGCCGAGCGGCACAAATCAGAGCCGTGACCGTCAGGGAGCGTTCTTCGTTCGGCGCTCCCTGACGGTCGCGGCTCCAACAAAACGCCCTCGGCGGGCGGATGACACTTAGAATTCATTCATGGCCGATTCACCTGTGAAGACGCGAACAATCCAGCTTGTCCGCCCGCCGAACGCGGAGGGCGTGGGGGTGTTTTGCATCGAGGTGAACGGCAAACTTCAGTTCTATACGTTTCTGGAAATCCGCTGCGACATCGGCGGCCGCGGATTCGCCGTTCACAGGCTGGGGCAGGGCGAGTTGTATCACGTGCGAGTCGGTGAGCCGGAAGACACATCGTGCGAGTGCATGGGCTTTTTGCGCTGGGGACGATGCAAACACGTCGCGGGGCTATCCGCGCTGGTGAAGAAACTTCTCTAAATTGTGCCGTTGGTAACCCAGGGTGCGCTCGCTGCGCGATCGACCCTGGGTTCATGGAAATCACCGAACGCGGTTACTTCAACCATTCACCAATCTTCGCTTCGAGTTCCTCCACGAACTGACTTCGAGGAAGCACGCGGTCGCAGCCGGCTTGACGGGCAGCGCGAAGCACGGCCGCTTCAACGTGCGAGCCGTAAGCGATTACTCGCGGCATCGTCGGGCAAACTTCCTTCAGTTGTGCAAGGAGTGCGGGGAGATCAAGACCGGGATTGTGAACGTCGAGAATCACTCCGCCGGGTGGAGTCGAGCGCGCAGCGGAAAGCAGTTCCTCCGCTGTGCGAACTTGCCGAACTACCAAACCCGCCGCGCGCGCTGAGCCAGAGACGCGGCTAAAGAAAATGAGGTCGTCACAGAGCATCAGACCGTGACAGGGGGGAGTATCAGGGGGAGTCACTTTTTCTTCTCCGCCAGTCCCTTCGCTTCGAGAATGGCGTTAATCGCTTCCTCGAGTCCCGCATCGTACTTCTTCTCCTTGAACTTGCCGAGCAAGGCCGTGCGGAGTCTCGGACCGAGGTCGCTGGGGAAATCGGCCGCAGCCGGCCCGGTGATCTCGAAATACAGGTACGTTGGGTTCTTGCACACCAGGATGTACACTCCGCTCACCTTCAACTCTTTGCAGCGTTCCTGCACGATGTCCTTGAAGAACTTCTCGCGCTCTTCGGGCTTCATCGCCTTCACCTTATCCGCGTTGCCCTTCGGCGGCGTGGGCACGGTGACAATGACGAAGTCCACGCCCTTTTCCTTGAGCAACTTCTCCGCGGCCGGAGCGACTTTCTTCCAGGTTGCCTCACGAAAGAACTTCCCCTCGTCCTTGCTCTCCAGCGGCTTCTCGCGGTGTGGTTTGGGCGGGTCTTTTTTCGGTGGGTCTTTCGGCTGAGTCGCGACCGCGTCGGAACGCAGCAACCGCACCGAGCGCCGGTTGATGAGGCGCTTCACTTCGGAAAGTTCCACGAAGATACTGATGGATTCCGCGTCGAGCGCGCCGCCCTGAGTGACGCCGACCAACTCTCCCTTGTCGTTCACCAAGGGGCCGCCGCTGTCGCCGGGATTTGTGGGCGAATCGGTTTCAATGACCTTTGCTTCAAAAGTGAGCGTTGTTCGCTCATCGAGCTTGGCTTTCCATTTCTTGTTGTAAACCTGCCGCACCTTGCCGGGCGTGTAGACCCACAGCGCGCCGCTCTTGCCGGGATTGCCGAGCGAATGCACCGACTGACCCGGATCGGGACTTTCTGCCGCCAGCGGCAATTCCGGGATTCCCGCGGGGACGCGATCAATGCGAATCAGCGCCAGGTCCGCTTGCTTGTCGATCTCGACCACTTCGCCGTTGATGCCAAGCTTGCCGGCGCGGTCGAGGTAATACTTACGCTCCGGGATCACCTTCTTGCCGTCGAAGGCCGGGAAGAACACTGTCGCGTTCTTCACGTTGCCAACCACGTGGTAATTCGTCAGCACAAGCCGCCGGCCGCGGTCGATGAGCGATCCGCTTCCGGTCGCGAACTTCCCGCCTCCGCGCTCGGAGCGAACCCACGCGGTCGAGCGAATCACCTTCTGGTAAACGCTTGCGCCGGTATCAACGGGCTGCGGGGCCGGCTCGGTCTTCGGCTGAGCCAGCGCGGGGGAAGCGAAACCGAGGGCCAGAACAAGCGCAACAAGGGCATGGTGCATAAGAACCTCGCGGCCGCGGGGTGGGTCGTTCCACAATTCTACGCGGGGAGTGAGATTGACGCCAACGGAACCGGTCTTCAGTGTGATTCGCTCGCGGAGCGTGTGGTTTTAGTGTGGTCCGCGCAGAGCGAGCGGTCGCAGTTGACCCACCCCGCTCGCTTCGCTCGCTGCCCCTCCCTGCAGGGAGGGGCAAATACTCCTTCTCCCTCCCTGCGGATTGGGGTTCTTTACTCTTTCTCCCCCTCCCTGCAGGGAGGGGGTTGGGGGGTGGGTCGATTGAGCGAGCGAACTCCACTCAAGACCACACGAAAGACGCTTGAACCGCTCCCAACTTGCGGGGACACTTTCAGCACCAGACCACACGGAGCCTCTCCAATGGCCGAACTGCGCTGCGTACCTCCGAACGCGATCATTGTCGGTTACGACTTCAGCACCGGAGGCGTCAAAGCCCTCGCGTTCGATCTGGATGGCAACACGCGGGCGGAGATTCGTCTGCCGACCGATCTGTGGACCGAGGGCGGCGTTTCGGAACTCAACCTGATGCAACTCGAAGGGCAAGCGCGCGCTGCAACGCGTGCAATCGCCGATTCCCTCTCGGGACGCAAGCGCGTGGAGAACTGGCTTGCTTCCGGCATCTCGGCCACACACCACACCGCGGGGCGGATCGGATGGAGCAAGATTCAAGTGCGCCGAGCGATCTGCTGGAACGATCAGACGCTCGCGAAGTATCACGCCGAAGGACTCGCCCGGCTCGGCGGGCAAGAGCGCGCGAAGGAACTCACCGGCGGGCCGTGGGCCGTGCGATACTCGCTCTCGCATCTGGTGAAGGACGAAACAACGCTCAGCGAAGCCGAGTGGAAAGGCACGGACCTGATTCTTCCTCACGGGCCGCTCGCGGCGGGGTATCTCACCGACGAGTTCGGCGTGACAAGCGTCTCGTCCGCGGCTTCAACGGGAATCATGGATTTGCGAACAAACCAGTGGCGAAAAGAGATGCTCGAAGCGCTTGCCAAACCCGAATATCGCGAACTCACCTGGACGTGTTTACCGACCATCATCGACTTGAATCAGCCAATCGGTCCGCTCGCGGAACACCTCATTCTCGACGCCGGGATACCCAAAGGCGTCCGGCCGCTCGTGTTCCCGACGCTTGACGATCAGGCCGCGGGGGTGATCGGCGGCGGAGCGGTGGAAGCCGGGCAGTTGGCGATCATTCTGGGAAACTCCGCGGTGGTGAATTCGTCTTCGGCACAACTGCCAGAATCCGGCACGCTCGATGCGATGAAACTGAACTGGGACAACGCGTATCTGTGGATGCGCTGTTACTCGAATGGCTCGCAGTTCGTGGATCGTGTCGCGGGGAAGGACTGGCACAAGTTCGATCAGGCCGTGCGCGAAGTGCCCGCGATGTGCAATGGAACCTGCGTGTTGCCGTTCTTGTTCTCCGAGCCTTCGGTCGGGGTGAACGATCCTCTGGTGAAGTGGTGCCCGTCCGAGCCTCCGGCTGGTCCGGTGAAGATTCGAGCATGCCTGGAAGCGATTGCGTATTTGCTTGCTCGTGCCGTGGACGAACACACAGCGGCGGGACAGAAGAACATCACGCGCATCACCGTCTCTGGCGGAATGGCGCGCAGCAAGGTGATGTGCGAAATTCTCGCGAGTGTGCTCAATCGCGAGCTAACGCTCTTGGTCTCGGATGAGGGGCCGGCTCTGGGTGCCGCGGTCGTCGCGCTTGCGGGGCTGGAAAGTCATCTGCGCAAGCAGAAGGGCGACTCCGAGCCTTACACCGCCTCTGACGCGGTCTGGGCGATGGTGAAGTTCCGCCCCGAACGGGTCAAGCCGGTGAAAGCGTGGGCGGATGTTTACCCGACGGGCCGCGCGGTATTCGAGAAGTGGTTGAAGGGCCAACCGCCGTGCTGAAATGGTTTCTGAGCGTCGAGGCGTCAGCCCAACGGTTTCTGTGAGCTAGGCGTCAGCCCGACGGTTTCTGTGCCGACGGTAATCGCATGAAAACGAGCCGCGACAGCCAGGGAGCGGAATAGATACACCGCTCCCTGGCGGTCGCGGCTCGTTGAAAGCGGGAAAGGCTAACCGCTCCCTGGCTGTCGCGGCTCGTTGAAAACTGACAAGCACCGTCGGCCTGACGGCTCGACGCTCAGGGCTCACTGCGTGTTGGAGAACTTGAGCGTCACATCGGTCTTCGCGCTTGCGTTGCGGACGATGATGCGAGTGGCGGTGTTCTCGGGTACGTCCGCGCTGAAGCTGTCGGCTTTGCCGTTCTTCTTGCCCAGTGCCTTCGCGGGGTTGGAGTTGAACAGCCCGTCCTCGCCCTTGGCGTCTTCTTCCTTGAACAGCAAGACGTGGATCTCCGCGCCAGTGGTTGAGAAGTCCACCGTGACCTTCTGCGGTTTGGAGACAGCAGGTAGATCGAACGCTTTGGCCTCGCCGGTGTCGATGGGGAACGTCTTGGTCTCGTTGAGCTTGGCCGGGCCACAACCAGCGATGAGCAACACCAGCGTCAGGAAAGCCAGCGAACGGGCGAGCATAGGGATGCTCCTTTCAAAGAAGATGAAGTGAGGGTGAAGACGAACCCCGGCCGGCTTCGCCGGCCCGTGCAAGTTAATCAATGTTCTGGAACAGGTCCAGGAACACCTTGCGGATGACCGCGATGCTGGAACCGGGGACGAACAGGTTTGCCGTGGCCGTGTCTCCCTTGAGCGTCAACGACAGCCCAATAAAGTTCGGCTCACCCTGAGGCAGCTTCACTTTACCAATCTTCGGGAAGTCCGGGATTGTCCCTTCCAGTTCGCGCATCGCCTCGATGAGGATTTCCAGTGTCTGTCCGGTTTCCATGAGCATCAGCACGCTCGCATCGGTCGGCAGGTTCTTGCGTGTCAACTTGTAGCCGGGGGTGTCCGCGATCAGTTTCTTGCCGTCGAGGTACATATCGATCATGCCCACGGCTCGGTCCCAGTCTTTGGCGCCCACCTGAATCACGCTCTTGCCATCGGTGCCGACCCAGACGGTGTACTTCTCCGGCACCAGTCGCTTGATCTGAGCCAGTGTGGTTTGCTTCAACTCGTCGGGCAGGTCGCGCACGGTCGCTTCGTAGTCGAACGAGAGGTTGACTTCGTCGAAGGTGAATCCGCGATGTTTCCGCGCGCCGGCGGTAATCTTCGGATCGTTCTTGAGCACGACGCTCTGGATTCGTCCGCCCGCGGTCATGGACTTGTAGCAACCGACCAGCGCGGAGGCGGCTTTTTTCGGCTCCGCGTAAGTGGAGAGGGTGAACGTCACATCGGGACTGGCGCTACCGGTGATTTCGCTTGTCCGCCCCGCGGCCAACAGTTCCTTGAGTTGCTTGTCGACCAGTTCGTTCCCCTTCTCGTCGTCATCGGCCGGGGCGAATTCCGAGTTCAGCCCGCGCATCAACTCGACGAACTTCTTGCCGTATTTCGACCCACTGTACTGACCCAGCCCGGCTGGTAGCTTCCCGAGTTCAGTCAGCGCGCTGGGCGTTTCGGACTTCAGCAACTGGAAACTCTCGGTGTCTTCGGCAAACTGTGCCTGGAAGCGCAGATTCAATCCATCGGGGCGGAACTCCGCGGCGATCACCAACCCGCGGCAATCCTCGATCCCCTGGAAGAGGCCGTGCAGCATCGTCTTGGCGGCTTCCAGTTGCTTCTTGTTGAGTCCCGGTAACATGCCGCCCATCTGGGCTTGCTGAATGCCGAAGTCGATGAGGCCCTTGAATGCTTTGATCTGGTCGCCGTAGAGGTCGTTAATGACATCCATGTTGACGTACAGCGCCAGGTCGGAGATCACGAACGACTTGGCCAGTTCGGGGGGCATCGCGGCCGTTGTGGCCTTCGTGTAGCGGCCCGCGTAGCTCTCCGCGGTGGTCTTGTCGGGGCTAAGCGCAACATACTCCTTCAAATCCACCATGAAGACCGCGTGTTCTTCTCCGTTGAAGGTGATCTTCACCTCGTCCACCTTCGCCTGACCAGGCTCGAATGTCTTCTGCTCGTCTGGCGTGAGGAAGCTCTCGCGGAACTCCTTGTAACTCGTCACTGGTACGAGAACAGAGATCGTAGGCACGCCATCGAAGAGGCTGGCAATGTCGTTGACTACGATGAAGACGCGCCCCTCTTTGGGAATCGCGGTCAGCTTGCGGTCGGCGAGCAGTTCTTTGAGTCCGGCGTCGATCTGCTTGTCGATCTGCTCGACGTCATTGGGGAGGGCGTTCTTGAGCATCGCGGTTAGCCGCTCGCGGGTGGCTCCGATGCCGTTGAGTTGCACGACGACAGGCGCCTTGGCCGGGAACGGGAAGACGATGGCCTTGCCGCCATCGGGCGGAATAGGCGCAGCGGATGGAGCCGCTGAAGCGGGCGCGGTTGCAAACGCGAAGAGCGCGGTGATAGGCAACAGAGCGCGAAGAAAAGGGGACAGGGTGGACATGGTGAACCTCGATACACAATGAGCGCGGAGGGCGCCACTTGCAACATCTTAACCAGACGTGAGTACGCGGAACAGAGGGAAGAGTAGGTGCCGCCTGCCGGGCGGCACTGTTGCCCATTTCATGTAACTCAACGAAAGTGGCAAAGCGCCCGCCTCGGCAAGGCGGGACTACTTTCCAATCGCATAAAGCGTCTTGTCGGTGCGGATGAAGATGCGGCCGCCCGCGATGGCTGGCGTGCCGAGGGTCTCTTCACCCAGCTCGTTCGAGGACAGTATCTCGAACGTCTCCGCCTTCGCGTCGATCACCGTACATACGCCCGTTTCGTTCAGGCAGTACACCTTCCCATCGCCCGCGACCGGCGACGCGGAGAATGCGCCCTTGAGCCGTTCCTTGTAAAGTGACTTGCCGGTCTTCGCATCGGCGCAGGTGACCAAACCCTGACC
>JAKEEV010000817.1 GCA_022616395.1 Planctomycetia bacterium
AACCAGAGCATGAACACCTACGAGTTCGCCACGACCTATGAGTCGGCGCTGACGCGGCTTCTCAGCTATGTCGGCGCGCTGCCGCCCAAGCTCGGCGAGCCCAATTGTTCCGAAGCTCAACCCTTCGCGGTGCGTCAGTTCCCGTCTCGGATTGTGCAATGCGTCTTCAGAAGTCCAACGCGCCGACCAATCCCCCTCCGCGAACTCCGACTGGTCAACCGCCGGTTGTCTCTCCACATCCACGCCACCAGCGCTCCTGGAAGTTCTGGCTCGGTTTGGCGGTTCTGGTGTTACTCATCGGGACTGGAAGTTGGCTCGCGTGGGTGTGGACGCGTCCGGATCATCTTCGCGAAGCGCATGAGGCGAGCGACCGACGCGATTTCCGCGCTGCGAGTGCCGCGCTGAAAAAACATCTCGATTCCGACCCGGACGATGCCGACGCTCGACTCCTGGCCGCGCGGACTGCGCGTCGAGAAGGCGATTTCCTCTCTGCCTCTGAGCATCTGAGGCGCTACGCGCAGATACGCGCCACCGATGACGCCTTCCACCTCGAAACGAGCTTGCTGAAGATTCAAGCAGGTGATTTGACCGGTGCGGAGCAACTCTTCGCGACCTACGCGGGTCGTCCCGACTCGCCGGACATGCCGGTTGTCATGGAAGCGTTCCTGGAAGGTTCTCTGCGCGTGCTGACCGAGACTGCCGACGCGAAATTCGACCCGGAGAAAGATGACGCGGCCGTTGTGATGCGACTTCACAAAGCAGCGGAACTGTGGCTTTCAGCTCGCCCCGGACGCGCCGACCAATTCCAGGGCTTCCTGTGGCAAGGTCGGCTTTATCTATTCACACGCGACCAGGCCAAAAGCGCGGAGAAATTCCGCGCAGCGCTCGCCATTGACCCAGAGCACTTCGAGGCGCGCCTCTATCTGGCGCTGGCGCTGGCCTCCTCCGCGCCCGCGGAGGCACTTCAACACCTGGAGATACTCCAGAAGCGCGCACCGGCCGACCGCCAGATTCGCTACTTCCGCGCGACCGCTCACCGGACACTCGGACACATCGAGGAAGCACGCGGGCTTCTCAACGAACTGCTGGCCGCCAATCCCAAGGATGTTTCCGCGCTGGTCGATCTCGCGCAACTTAACATGGACGAAGCCAAGATCGCGGAGGCGGAGGGATTGTTGCACCGTGCGCTTGAACTGGCCCCGAACCACATCGAGACAGTGACCGCGATGATTCGTTGCCAGCAACTCGCCGGACGACCCGCCGAGGCTGAACGCTACCGCAAACGCTTCGCTGAAATTGAAGCCGAGCGGAACCGCCCCTCGCCCCCGAAGCCGTGAGCCGGGTTGGTAGAATGCGGCAAGCCTCTCCAAAGGGTGCCAACTCAATGACCAACTCACGCCGCGCTTTCTTCTCGTCTTGGTGTGCCTGGTGCTTTGCGGTTGCGCTGACAATTCTGGCCGGCTGTTCGCGCGGCAAGCAGGAAGAGCCGCCGGTCGAACACCCCTCGGAGGTCCCGCAACCCGAAGTCTACACCGGTCCGGCGTGGGTGCGCGACATGACCGAGCAGTCTGGAATCCAGATGACTTGCCGCAATGGGGAGGAGGCGGACCAGTTCACGATTCTCGAATCGCTCGGAGGAGGAGTCGCGCTACTGGATTTCGACACCGACGGCCGGCAGGATGTTTTCCTGGTGAGCGGCGGAATTATCGAAGGGGCTACGAAGACAGAGTTGAAAGGCGAGCCGTGCAAACTCTACCGCAACCTCGGCGGATGGAAGTTTGAAGACGTGACGGCCGCTGTCGGGTTGAACATCACTTGGTGGTACACACACGGGGCCGCGGTCGCCGATTATGACCGCGACGGATTCCCAGACTTGCTGGTGACGGGCTTCGGGAAGATCGCGCTCTTCCACAACCAGCCCGACGGCAAGGGCGGGCGGAAGTTCGTGGATGCCAGTCCGCAGTTGGGTCTGCGTGATGACTCATGGAGCACAAGCGCTGGCTGGGGAGACATCGACGGTGATGGCTTCCCCGATCTGTATGTGTGCCACTACTGCGACTGGTCATTCACCAATCATCCGCATTGCAAGGGACAAGTGCCGGGAGTCGCTCGCGATGTCTGCCCACCGCAAAAGTTCAAGCCGCTCGTTCATTCGCTCTTTCACAACGAAAAGGGAAAAGGCTTTCGCGAAGTCGGAACACAGCACGGATTCAAGCCCGATGGCTGCGGGCTGGGTGTTGTGCTCGCGGATCTCAACGACGACACGCGGCCCGACATCTACGTCGGGAACGACGCCACGAACAACTTCCTGTTCTTCAACCGCGGCGGGAAGCTCGAAGAGAAGGGACTGACCGCAGGAGTCGCGGTCGATGAATCCGGCCGGTACAACGGAAGCATGGGAGTTGATGTCGGGGACTTCGACGGCAGTGGGCGAGCCTCGATCTGGGTGACCAACTTCCAGGGGGAGTTGCACGCGCTTTACCAGAATGTGGGGAAGGAACTCTTCGATCACCGCTCGCGTGTCGCGGGCGTTGCGGCGATCGGGCTAAACCGCGTTGGGTTCGGCACGGGGTTCCTCGACCTGGATAACGACGGGTGGGAAGATCTGGTCGTCGCCAACGGACACGTTCTGCGTTTCCCAACCGGCAGCACCTACAAGCAACTACCCGTGCTGTTCCACAATGTCGACTATCAGGGTCGGCGGTTCTTTCGAGACGTGAGCAATCGCGGAGGGACGTACTTCCAGACGCCGACCGTCGGGCGCGGACTGGCAATCGGCGACCTGGACAACGACGGCCGCGCCGACCTTGTCATCACGCACACCAACAGCCCCGCGGTTGTGCTTCGCAACGAGACGGGGGCTGAACACAAGTGGCTCGGGGTGAAACTTTCGGGCAAGGAGAATCGCGACATCGTGGGGTCAACGGTGATTCTGGAAGTTGGAGGACGGAAACTGACTCGATTCGTCAAAAGTGGCGGGAGTTATCTCTCCGCGAACGATTCGCGCATCATTTTTGGCCTCGGCAGCGCAACGGAAGGTCAGCGCCTGACGGTGAAGTGGTCGTGGGGAGAAACACAGTCGTGGGAGAAACTCGAACCGGGCGCGTACTGGGAACTCACTGAAGGTCAGCCCTTCGCGAAGCGCCTGCCCGCCTTGCAGTGAGGGATAGAGAGCCGTTACTTGTTCGCGGACTCTGACTGAAGCCGCGTGAAGGTCGCGTCGAGATCAATTTCGGCCAGCGAACTTGCGCGCGAACACACATCCATCAGTATTCGATCCTGCACACGTCCTCGTGCAAGCGCTTCGGCATACGGGAATCGGTGGAACGACACCATCGCGTACTTCGAGAAGAACCGGCCGGGGTAGCGCTCTTCGAGTTGGTGTTCGAGCTGACGCTTGAGCGCGAAACGCGGATCGCCTGAGGTGTCACGCATCTCGATGAAGTTATCGAGAGCCAGTTGCGCGATCGCATCGGCGTTCTTCTTCCGTGCTTCAAAGAAGCGCGGAAAAATGTCCTCCCACTTTCCGCCGAACTGATCGAAGAGGCCGAGGAGCACCTCACAGTCTTCAAACGCGCAGTTCATTCCCTGTCCAAAGAACGGGACAATCGCGTGAGCGGCATCTCCGAGCAGAAGCACCTGCCCTTCATGACTCCACGGCGCGCACCGCACCGTGACCAACCCGCCCGTTGGGTTGTGGAAGAACTCGCCTTCCAGATCGGTGAGGAGAGGCACGGCATCGGGAAAAGTCGTCGCAACAAAGCCACTTGCGGCGTCGCGGGACACAAGCTGATCGAAGCCCGGCGAACCGTGATGCGGAAGGAACAGAGTGCAGGTGAAGGACCGATCCAGATTCGCAAGCGCGATCATCATGAACCCGCCACGCGGCCAGATGTGAAGCGCGTTCGGCTCCATGCGGAATGAGCCATCCGTCGCGGGCGGAATGGTTAACTCCTTGTAGCCGTGTTCGAGAAACTCCTGCGAGTAGTTCATCCGCGTACTGAGCATCAGCGCGAGGCGCACTGCGGACGCTGCTCCATCGGTGCCGATCACAACAGGTGCTTCGACGCTGAATTCATGCGCGGCGGCTTCATCGCGGATCGAAAGCGTTCGCGTGCGAAGCGCGTAACCGGTGCAGCGATGCTGGAAGTGAACGGTGGCGTTCGGCTCGCGCGCAAGCGCATCGAGCAGTTGAGCATTCAGCCCGCGACGGCTGACCGAGTGAATCACCTCATCGGGCTTTCTTCCGTATGGAATGAGCAAACAATTCCCGCTGACCGGGTGAATGTACCGTCCGCGCATCGGGATTGCGCGCGAGAGCACTTCACCATCCAGCCCCACAAGCCCAAGCGCATGAATCCCGCGTGCTGAGAGAGCAAGGTTGATCGACCGCCCTTCCTCAATCTGATCGGCGCGGACATCGGCTCTGCGTTCGTAAACGGTAACCTTCAATCCTCTGCGCGCGAGCATCAGCGCGAGAAGCGCGCCGGCGAGGCCGCCACCAATGAGCGTGACCTCACGCATCGAAGGCTCCATCTACCAGGGGTTGAAACCCCTGGCTATTGTCGGTGACCCCTTCGGGGTCAACAGGTGTGACACCCAGGTGTCACTCGGAACAGTCAGGGGTTTCAACCCTGGAACGGAAACCCACCCAACACACCCTCACGCATCGCCGAGTTCCTTGTGAATCTGCTCGAACACTTCCAGGCACCGCAGAGCATCCGCGAAGCGATTGTAGAACGGCACCGGAGCAAGGCGAATCACGTCCGGCTCGCGCCAGTCGCAGATTACACCGCACGACAACAGCGCGCTGAAGGTCTTCTTGGCTTCGCGCTTCACGCGAACGGACAACTGACATCCTCTGCGCGCTGGTTCCGCTGGAGTGAGTACCTCCACCTGTTCGG
>JAKEEV010000818.1 GCA_022616395.1 Planctomycetia bacterium
CCCGAAGGCAAAAACGCGCGGGGCCGGAACCCAAACTGTGGATTCCGGCCCCGCGTGCGTGGTGTACACCACCGATTTCTGATTTCCCTTGTTCTCAGCTCCTCGTACTCGGTCGATTAACCCCGATGCCCGGATCGTATGAATACATGGTATCCAGTATCTTGTTGAGCAGATCGAGGCGCTCTTCTTCTGTCCTGTCCGGGAACTCGTGCTCAAGAAAAGCACGAATCATGGGAAAAGCAAGAATCCTGTTTTGTGTCTCAGAGCCATTGCTCGACTCAAACTTGTCCCGCGCTTTCTTGTCTTCCCGGCTCGCAACATTGCAGCAATGCTTGGTATCACGACCCGGATAGCCGTGATAAATCCGAAGCGTGCCATTGGTCTGGATTTCAACAACCATGCCTCCGTGAATCCAAGAATTCCAATTCCCTCGGGGATTCTGCTTCCAGGCAACATCCGCGGTGACCCCGTGAAATTGTCCGCCCTCCAAAACGATTGGCTTTCCGCAGTGATCGCACAGAAGAGGGCCGCCATTGGTCCCCATGGTTGCCAGGGGACGAACGGGCGTCTGGCCGGGACCTGATGTCGCCTTGGCAACCTGCTCGGCATAGGCCTGATGCACTTCTAGCTCTTCTATCTTCTTGAGATAGGCTTGATATATTTCCCGAGCCTCGGTGTGATCTTGCACTTCTACTGGCTCCGGCTTCGCCTCTTCTTCAACAGCAGCAGCAACTCCAATCTCCTTCAGATGGGCATCGACCAGCGGCATGCCGAGCCGAGAGCGAAGTTGATTGATCTCCCGCAGATCCGCTTGCTGAACGACAAGAGGCTGGCCCGCGAAATCTTCCTCCAACATCTGAAGCTTACGAAGCAGATCTTCTGACATCTCATATCTCCTACTGGAGTTTTTCTTGCAACACCCATCCTGCTTCTGGAGTGCCGGATCGTGTTGATTGGTTTTCGTTGTAGCCGGCCTCTCTGAGGCCGGACCGGGGTCACAGACCCCGGCTACAGTTGCGAATCAACGCGATTTGGTATCAGAACCTTCCCTCTCGATAAGTCATGCTGATTATTTGGCGTTGAAGGGTGGGGGAACTCCTGCACCGCACAAGTGACACCCAACAGTGGATTCCGGTTCGACGTTTATCGGTGACTCTCCGAGTAACAGAACAACGCCCATGATACCGCTCGCGGAGAGCGAACGCGAGGTTAGAGCCGCCACCACGCAAAAGCACGGGACCGGAACCCACAGTGTGGGTTCCGGCCCCGTGTGATGATGAGCGTCACTGGATTACGGGCGGGATTTGTCGAGGGCGTCGCGGGTCGTGCCCTGGATTGGCGAGAGCGCCGCGCTGATCTCGCGGCCGGGCACCTGAGCGGCCTTCTCACGCTCTCCACCCTGAGCGAAGTTCTTCAGCGCGTTCTTCCTGTCGTCCAGCGCCCAGTAAGCCGCGCCCAGGAAGTACCACGCCACCGGGTCGTCCGGGTTGTACTTGGTCGCGTCGGAGAGTTCCTTCACCGCGTCCACATATCGCCCCGCCTTGTACGCCTTGATCCCCTCATCGAGCGACTTCGCCGCGGCCTTCAAGTCTCGCGGAGGAATCTCCACCGGCAACCGATACAGAGCCAGCGGGTCATCAACCGCTTCCAGGCCGACATCCGCCACCTTCGCCCAGAACTTCCCTTCGGCCGCCTTGTGTGCCGGACTTCGACGAGCTGTCTGGAACCGTTCTCTCGCTCCCTTCAGGTCGCCCTTGATAAGCAGAGCCATGCCCGCCACCGTATGCGCCTTCGCTTCATCCTCCGAATCCGGCCGCGCGATGCCGAGCGTCTTGAGAGCCACAACCAGAGCCTGGTCCGCATCCGAAACGCGCCGAAGATCGGTCAGCAGCGGCAGCCACAGATCGAGCGATTGCGACAGCGTGACCGCAGTAGCCAGTTGATTTTTCAGATCGGCAACGGCCAGCATCTTCTCCTTCTCCGCCGCTTCCGCTTGTGCTTTCATGGCCGCGACGTGATCTTCCTTGAGCTTCTTGAGGGCAGCTTCGTTGGCGGTCGTGATCTGAACGATGCTGGCCGTGTGCGCGGTCGTCACACCGGTGAGGTAGGCCGCATGATCGCTCTTGAGCTTGTTGTTGGCGAGCTTCTGGGCTTCAAGGTCGTTCTTCACCTTCTTCAGTGCTTCCTGAGCCTTCGTCAGCTTGTCGGCGAGTTCCAAGAGTTGACCCGCGGAGAGTCCCCCTCCTCCGATGGCGACCATGCCGGAAGGAATCAGGTTCTTCAAGTCCGGGCCAGTGGCACGCGAGACCACATTCTTGACTGCCGCGAGCAACTCCGCCGGTTCATACTTCGCCGGCAGCATCGTCACTGGCTTTAATTCCGCCACCACCTTCGCGATCAACTCGTCGCGGGCCTTGAGATCGGCCTTGGCGGTCGTGAGCGCTTTCTCGGCCGTCTTCTTGGCCGTCTCGGTCGTATCCAGAGTTTTGGTCAGGTTCGTGATTGTTTGCTTGGCGGTGGTCAAGTCCTTGTCCAGTTTCGCCGACTTGGTCTTCTCGGTGGCGAGATCGGTCTGGGCCTTCACGAGCGTATCGAGCGTCTTGGGCAAGGTGTTCTTGTCGATGGCCGCAGCGATGACCTTGTTGCCATAAAGTTCCGAGCGAAGTTTCCAGTAGGCCGCGAGGTCGTTACAGGTTCGCGGAAAGATCTGTTCGAGCGGATCGGAGAGCGGGTTCAGTCCGCGACCGGCCATCGCCTTGGCCCGCTTGATGTGTGCAGTTTTGGCTTTGCCTATCTGCACGATGGCCTCGGCGAACTGTTTGCCCGCGGCCAGGTTCACGGCCTTCCAGTAATAGACGCCGGGTTCTGTTTCCTCGCCCTTCGGAGTGTCCTGAAGCAGAATCGTGATGGCGAACAGCAACCGCTCGGCATCACCCGGCGCGATGTGCATTGATGTCCCGGCCGCCTCGAGCGCGTTGAGTCGCTCGATAGCCGCCTCGAAAGTCGCCTTGTGTTCCGGGAAATCGGTCATCGCCTTGGTGTACACTTCGCGGGCAGCGTCCTTGTCTCCGGTGAGTTCGTGCGTCAGGCCCAACTCAACCGCCGCTCTCACGGCCAGTTTCTTCCCTTCGGGCGTGTTCTTTAGCTCCGCGTCGTTCATCACGGCCAGAAGTTCTTCGCGGGCCACCTTCAGGTCCGCGTCGTCGGGAGCCGCGG
>JAKEEV010000819.1 GCA_022616395.1 Planctomycetia bacterium
GTGGGCGGCCGTGTGGTATGGATGAAGTAAGAGCAATGGCCACAAAAAAGCACAAAAGGCACAAAATGAAAGCAGAAGAGTATTCACCGCGGAGGACGCAGAGAATACAGAGAGAGACAAACACAGAGTAAACAGCAGCATTGAATTCTTGGTTTCTCTCTGCCTTCTGTCTCTCTCCGCGTTCTCTGCGTCCTCCGCGGTGAATCCTGCTTTCTCTTCTGTCTGGTTTTTGTGCCCTTTGTGCTTTTTTGTGGCCATTGCTGTCTTCTGAATTGTGAGGCTCACGTGCCTGTTCGAGCGGAACCAGTTGGCATGAGTGGCGATGATGCGGCCGCGGTCGATCATCTGCGCGCGACGAGCGAACGCATTCTCGACGAGTGCAGCAAGGTGATCGTCGGGCAGAAAGACGTGATGGAGTTGTTACTCATCGCGTTATTGTCGCAGGGTCACGCGCTGTTGGTTGGCGTGCCGGGGCTGGCGAAGACGCTCATGATCCGCACGCTCGCCGACAGCATGACCCTGACGTTCAATCGGGTGCAGTTTACTCCGGACCTCATCCCGACCGACATCACCGGCACACGCATGATCGAGGACGACCCGGAGACGAAGCGCCCTGTGTTCAAGTTCCTCCCCGGTCCGTTGTTTGCCAACGTGGTGCTGGCCGACGAGGTGAACCGCACGCCTCCGAAGACGCAATCGGCTCTACTCGAAGCGATGCAGGAAAAGCAAGTGACTGTGGCGGGCGTTCGTCACCACTTACCCGAACCGTTCTTTGTGCTGGCGACTCAAAACCCAATCGAACAGGAAGGGACTTACCCATTGCCCGAAGCACAGCAAGACCGCTTCATGTTCACGATTCTCGTGAACTACCCATCGGAAGAGGACGAGTTCCGCATTATTGAAGCGACAACCTCCGCGGCGCATCCACATCCGAATCGCGTGGTCACCGGTGAGGAAATGATGGCGATGCAGCAACTGGTGCGGAAGGTGCCGGCGGCCGGGTTCGTCATTCGGTACGCGCTGAAACTCGCTCGTCTCACGCGACCTGGTACGCAGGACGGAGAAGCACCCGATCCAAATGTGCCAGACTTCATCAAGAAGTACGTGACGTGGGGAGCCGGTCCGCGCGCCGGGCAGAACTTGATACTGGCGGCGAAAGCTCGCGCGCTTCTGCGCGGACGCACTTACGTTGCTACCGAGGACGTGAAAGCGATGGCACTGCCGGTGTTGCGACACCGCATTGTCACTAACTACAACGCCGACGCCGACCGCGTCGCCACCGACGAGCTTGTACGCAAACTGGTGGCTCTGGTGCCGGCCCGCGGCTCGGAATGACCGGGCGAACCCCGGCCGCAAGGCCGGTGGGTGACCCGAGGCCCGACACAAACCCACCGGCCTTGCGGCCGGGGTTCGCCATGACCAATCCCCTCGATCCTGCTGTTCTCTCCCGCATTGACCGGCTCGAACTCGAAGCCCGGCAGTTCGTGGAGGGCTATCTCGCGGGCAAGCACCGTAGCCCGCGGCATGGCTTCGCCGTTGAGTTCGCTCAGCATCGTGAGTACGCGCCCGGAGACGATGTCAAACACATCGACTGGGCCGTGTACGCCCGCACCAAGCGATACTTCCTCAAGCAGTACGAACAGGAAACCAACCTCGTCGCGTGGTTCCTGATCGATGCGAGCGAGTCGATGGGCTACGGCTCGGGAGCGCGCACGAAATACGACCTCGCTTGCACAGCAGCGGCGGCGGTGGCGTATTTGGTGCTTCAGCAAGCCGATAGTGTTGGGCTTGGCTTGCTCGCGGGGGGAATTCGAGCATTCCTGCGCCCCAGCGGGCAAATGAATCAGTTGCGCGAAGCGTGCCGGGCGATGCTCGATGGCCCGTTCCCCGGCTCTGGCGGAATCACGCGCGGGCTTGACGAACTCGCCGCGCGCACGGGTCGTCGCGGAATCGTCTTCCTCTTCAGCGATCTGTTGGATGATGTGCCGGACATCCTCGCGGGGCTTCAACACCTCCGCTATCAGAAGCACGAAGTCGTTCTCTTCCACACGCTCGACGCGGCGGAGTTGGACTTCCCCTTCCGACACACGACGCTCTTTCGCGGGCTGGAAGGGCTGCCGGAAATCCTCACCGACCCTGCGGGTATTCGAGACGGTTATCTGAAGGCTCTTCACGCCCACATTGAGGCGATTGAAACCGGCTGCCGACGGCTGGAAATCGACTACGTTCGTCTGCGCACCGACGCGGACCTCGGCCACGACCTCGCCGCGTATCTTCAGAAGCGCCAGGGACGGTAAACGCAGGCCCGCCTTGCCGAGGCGGGCTTTCAGAGTAGTCCTCACGCGGAGCGTGATGACTACTCTGAAGGCGCAGAGAAAGACACATCACGCTCCGCGTGATGACTACTCTGAAAGCCCGCCTCGGCTCGCGGCACCTACCTCGGAGTTCTCCCATGCGTATTCTCCTCTCCCTTCCGTTTCTCGCGCTCGCGCTTCTCCCCGCGACGGGCGAAGACAAAAAGCCCGAAGGCAAACCGCTCTTCAACGGCACCGACTTCACCGGCTGGCAGACCGCCGACGGGAAAGCGGTCGCCAAAGGTTGGGTGGTGAAAGACGGCGCGATGGTTCGCGAGGCCGCGGGCGGAGACATCTGGACGAAGTATCGTTTCGGCGACTTCGTGCTGGAACTGGAGTTCAAGACGAGCGGCAACAGCGGTGTCTTCATCCGCACGGATAACATCAAGAACAACGTACAGACCGGTATCGAGATTCAGGTTGATGTGCCGGCCACCAAGCCCGGCAAGCACTCGGTCGGCGCGCTCTACGATCTCGTCGCACCGACCAAGGACAACACGAAGAAGGGCGAGTGGAACAAGATGGTGGTCACCGCGAAGGGGAACATGATTACCGTGGAGATCAACGGCGAGAAGGTGAACGAGATGGACCTCGACAAGTGGACCGAGGGCGGGAAGAACCCCGACGGCAGCAAGAACAAGTTCAAGACCGCGCTGAAGGACTTCAAACGCGAAGGCCACATCGGTTTTCAAGACCACGGAGCTGCCGTCAGCTACCGCAACGTGCGGATCACTCTGATCAAGTGATCGGTGAGCGTCGAGCCGTCAGGCCGACGGTGTTTGTGAGTTTTCAACGAGCCGCGACCGCCAGGGAGCGGGCAACGCAAGACCGCTCCCTTGCGGTCGCGGCTCGTTTTTCAGGCACCCACCGTCGGCCTAACGGCTCGACGCTCACAGAAACACCGTCTTACGCCTCGACGCTCACAAACCGCCGGCTCGACGCTCACTTCGCCACAGGCACGAACTTCACGCACACGCAGCGGCTAATCTTGATCGTGTTGCCGGTTTCCTTCCCCTTGCCGGTCTCCGGGTCAAGTTCCCACACTCCCACCTTTCCGCCATCCTGACTGGCAATCAGCATCCACTTGCCGCTCGGGTCGATGTTGAAGTTTCGCGGAATCTTGATGTCGCCGGTGATGTGCCCAGCGGCGGTCAGCTTGCGATCTTCACCCACCTTGAATATCGCGATGCTGTTGTGCCCGCGATTGGAAACGTATACGAACTTGCCGTTGGGCGAGATGATGCACTCGGCGGTTGAATTCCCCTTCGTCGGTTTCGGCAGTGTCGAGAGCGTCTGAACCACCTTCCCACCCATGATGACGTTCACGGTTGAGTCAAGTTCGCCACAAACGTAAGAAGCCTTGCCGTCCGCAGCGCGGGCGATGTGTCGCGGGCCGCTGCCGGGTGGGGTCTCCACGTCCTCCTCTTCATCTTCCTCCAGCCCTTTGTCCACACCGACGTGGAACACCTTGATCTTGTCGAGGCCCAGGTCCACGGTGTAGAGGTGATCGCCCTTCGCGTTGAACACGCAGCAGTGAGCGTGAGGCCCTTTCTGCCGGTTCGGATACTTGCCCATTCCCTTGTGTTGCACGAAACCAATGCGATCAATTTTCCCGTCTTGACCAATCTTGTAGAGAGCCGTGCTTCCTCCTCCGTAGTTCGCGACAGCGGCCAGATCGCCCTTCGGGCTGACAACGATGTGACACGGCCCCGGCCCGCCGCTCTTGCTCTCGTTGAGCTTCGTGAGTTTGCCGGTCTTCGCATCAAGCGCGAAAGCAACTACCGGCCCGCCGTCCTTTCCTCCTCCTTCTCCCACAGCGAACAGAAACTTCTTGTTCGGGTGAATTGTCACAAACGACGGACTGCCCATCTCGGCGGCCAGCTCCGGCTCCGAGAGTTTGCCTGTCTTGTCGTCGAACTTCGAGCGGTAAATTCCCTTGCTGCCGTCCTTGCCGGTGTATGTGCCCAGATACACCCAGTGTTCATCAGCGCTTGAAGCGGACGCGACCGCGACCAGCGCGGCCGATACCAGCGCGAAACGAGAGAGCGACATAGCGAGAGTCTCCTGGAAGTCCGAGAAAACAGTTTCCTCCACACCGACGCGGGTTGATGATAATAGCCCCGGCCCTTGTGGGATAACGAAAACCGCTCTTTGGAGTGCTGCCCATGCGCCTACTAGCTCTTGCCGTCTTCGGGGTGTCCGTCGCGCTTGCTTCACCAGCAGAGGAACCAAAGAAGCCAACCGCGAACGCGGACGGCTGGATTGACCTCATGAAGCCGGACGTGTGGAAAAAGGTCGATGCCAGATGGATCGTGACTGACGAAGTGAAACTCGCCCCGGACCCGAAGGGGAACGCTGACAGGCGTCTGAAGGCCGAAAAGAAGGAAGGCGGCAAGATTTGGGTCAACGGCGAAACCGGCCGGGTGCCGAACCTCATCACGAAGGAAGCGTTCGGCGACTGCGAGGTTCACATCGAGTTTCTGATCGCCAAGAACTCCAACGGCGGAATCAAGTTCCACGAAGTGTACGAAATCCAGATTCTCGACAGCTTCGGCAAGAAGGGCATCGACGGCACCGGCATGGGGGGTGTCTATCCGCGTGCCGATACCAAGAAGGGCGGTTACCTGGATCGCGGAATCGCGCCGAAGGTGAACGCGGCCAAGCCCGCTGGCGAATGGCAGACGCTTGACGTGATCTGGAAGTCTCCGCGCTTCGATGCGAAGGGCGAAAAGACCGCCAACGCGAAAATCGTGAAGGCAACGCTCAACGGCGAGGCGATCCACGACAACGTGGAACTGAAAACGCCCACCGGCGGAAACTGGATGCGAAAAGAAACCGCGACCGGCTCGTTCATGCTCCAAACCGACCACGGCCCGACGGCGTGGCGCAACGTTCGCATTAAGGCGGCGAAGTAAGACTAACCACAGAGACACAGAGACACAGAGAAAGACAAAAGGCAGAAGAGTTTTTTGACGGGAGAACAGGATCAACACGATCTGGATTTCTTCTGATCTTGGTTGATCCTGTTATCCTGTCGAACTCTCTTCTTGGTTTTCTCTGTGTCTCTGTGGTTAGTCCAATCTTCACTTCTGCACGCCCATTGTCTTGCGGATGAAGTTGAGTTGCAGTTTCAGATAGTGCGGGGTGCCGATGCCGTGGCGAGCTTGCGGGTAGAACATCATCTCGAATTCCTTCCCCGCGCGCTGAAGAGCATCCACAAACTGCACGCTGTTCTGCATGTGAACGTTGTCGTCCATCATGCCGTGAATGATCAGCAATCGGCCGTGGAGGTTCTTCGCGCCCACGATGCAACTCGTCTTCGAGTAGCCCTGCGGGTTCTCCTTCGGCGTGAGCATGTAGCGCTCGGTGTAAATCGTGTCGTAGAGCTTCCAGTCGGTTACTGGACTGGCGGCAATACCCGCGCTGAAGGTCTTCGAGTGTGTGAGCGCATAAGCCGCCATGAAGCCACCGTAACTGTGCCCGCTGATGCCCACGCGAGTCGAATCGGCCCACGGGTTCTTGCACAACCACGCAACCGCTTCTTCCAGGTCCGCGAGTTCCTGCACGCCGAGTTGCTTGTAACACGTCCACGCGCTCTGAGCGCCTTTCCCACTGGCCGAGCGCGGATCGACGCGGAACGCGATGATTCCGCTTGTCGCGAGCGTTTGCTCCAGGATGCGCCCGCCTCCCCACTCATCGCGCAGCGTTGGCGAATGCGGACCGGCGTAGGTAAAGAGCCACACTGGATACTTCTTCTTGGAGTCGAAGTTGGGCGGGTAAGTAATCGAGCCTTCCAGCACGAAGCCGTCTTTGAGCGTGATCTTCACGCGCTCGTATTTGCCGAACTTGAACTGCTCCTTTTCGTACACCGGATTCGTATCGAGCTTGCGCAGAGTGCCGTTGCCGATTTCGCACACGTTGGCTCGTGTCGGCGTCATCGGGTCACTGAATCGGTCGATGAATAGCGGGCCGTGAGGAGCAAGCGATACGCGATGCGTCTTGCCTTTCTCGGTAAGCAGTTCCGGTTCGCCGCCCGCGAGCGCAATGCGACAGAAATCGGTTCCGGTGTGGCTGGTCACTGACGCGGAGAAGTAAATCCGCTTCTCCTTTTCGTCGACGCGAAGCACGTTTCGAATTTCCCATTCGCCTTTCGTCACCTGGGCAAGTTGCTTGCCATCGGCGGAGTAATGGTAAAGGTGCTTCCATCCGCTGCGCTCGCTGAGGAAGAGGAAACTGCCATCGGCGAGGAAGTGAGGCGCACCGGGATCGTCCACCCAGGCCTTCGTCGTTTCGCGGAAGAGTTTCTTCGGCTGCGAGTCGGGTGATTCCCACACCACGAAGTCGAGCCAGGTTTGCGTGCGATTCTGGACGTAAGCGAATGGCGTCTTGGAATTCGGCACCCAGCCGACGCGCGCGATGATCGTCTCTTCGGGCTTGTAGTCGCCCATGTCGAGGAACACCGGCTTTCCTCCGGTCGCGGGCACAATGCCGATCTTCACAAGCGGGTTCGGGTCGCCGGGCTTTGGGTAAGTGTAAGTTTCGAGCCGCCCGCGAACCGGTTGCAGGTCCACGAGGTTGAACTTCCTCACTGGTGTGTCGTCGAAGCGCATGAACGCGAGTTGCTTGCCGTCCTCGCTCCACCAGTATGCTTTCCCGTTGCGAAGGAAAATTTCCTCTTCGTAGACCCAGTCTCCGCGGCCGTTGAAGATGTCCCCGCCGCCGTCGGTAGTGAGTTGCTTCACTTCCGGTTTCTCGACATCCACCACATACAAGTTTTTGTCACGCACGAACGCAATGCGTTTGCCATCCGAACTGAAACTGACGAACTCCTTCCGCCCCGCGCTCTTGGTCAACCTCACGGCCGGTCGGCCATCGAAGTACGCCAGGCCAAGATCCTGACCGATGTCGAACAGGAACGCGGAGCGGTCGGGATTGGTGCGGAACGTGACGGACTTCGAGAGCCGATCCGCGGTCTTCAAATCGACTTCCTTGAGCGCGGAGAGCGACTTCTTGATCTTCGTCGGGTCGGTGAACGGCTCACTCTTGCCCGTGCGGGCTTCCACTTTCAGAAGCTTGCCTTCCTTCACTTGCAGGAAGTGTTCGCCATCAATCCACGAGCCTGTCGCGATTGGCGTTCCTGCAAATCCGAACGAGAAGCCGCCCCCGCGGCCAAAGATTTGCGCTTCGGTGATCGGTTGGTTGCTCAGTCGCGCTTCGGGAAGCGGTCGCACATTGCCAAGTGCCATCGGGTAGGGCTTCACGAGCCGCAACACCGAATGATTCTTGCCCGCAGCCAGTCCTTCGGAGAAGTAATTCCATGTCGTTAAGCCGTCTTCGGCGCGTGGTTCGAGTAAATAAACCACAAGCGCGCCGAGAGGCTGGTTGCTCTTCACGACCACCGTGCCGGCGGGAATGCGCTGAGTGTTCGGCTTCCAGGTGCCGTTTACTTCGGTGATGCGATACTTCTTCGGGAAGCCGGCTTCCGTGACGTCCACACGTGTGACGGAGAACACATCGGTCACCAAATCGATGTCCTCGCGCAGTTCCTCCACAACGATTTCGTGTCTCTGAAGCGTCTCGATGGCGCTGGTGCGATTAGCAGGGATCAGATACGCATACGGCAGCGGATCCGCGAACTCCTTCGGAGTCACGCGAGCAACAAAGTCGAGCGAGTAATCCTTCGGCTTCTCCTTGTTGGCTTCCTCGAAGCCGAACACGGTGAGCTTTTTGGGGAACGCATCCGTTGCTGTGCGAATAGGCACGCGCTTGAGATCGCCTCGTTCGGTCAGCTTCACCAAGTCTTTCTTCTTGTCGGCGGCCACTTCAAAGCACGCGGTCACAAAGGCGTGAGACACCGCAATTCGATCCTTGAACGACGCGTAGCTGTACGATTCGCTCAGAATCCCCACTCGCCCGCGCATTGCCAGATATTGGATGCTGTAGCGCGGGCTGGCCGCGTAGCTCTCCCACTTGGTGCGGTCCTTGTTGAAGTTTCCGTAAGGAGCGATGTCGAAGTTCGTCGAGTCCTTCACCTTCTTCGTTACCGCGGGGAAGAGCGTGTTGTTTGCCCACAGCGCGAGGTCGGTGTCGTGCGCGGGGTATCGCGGGCCGTCATAAGTGAGCGTGTAGCGGTGTCGGCTGCCGTTGGTTGTGTGGCAGTCGATCACCACCGTTGGATCCCAGATGTTGAAGAGTTTCACCAGCGCGCGGATTTCAGGCGATTCGAGCTTCACAAAGTCGCGGTTAAGGTCAAGTCCCTGCGCATTCGCGCGCGTGCCAACTTCCGGCGGGCCGTTTTGAGACGTGCGGTTCTTCGGGCTGAGCTTGTCGTTGCCGTCCGCGTTCAAATTCGGCACGAGCAGAATTACCAAATCCTTGAGTAGCGGATGATTCTTCTTGTCGGTCAGATCGCGTGCCAGCGCAAGCAGAGCTTCCTTGCCGTCCACTTCGCCCGCGTGGATGTTGGCGAACGCCAGCACGACCAGTCGGCCGCTCTTCTTGGCTTCCTCCGCGCTTGCAACAGGCGGATCGGCAATCACGAGCATCGGGAGCTTGCGCCCCTCGTGAGTTGTGCCGAAGTAGTCGAGCTTCGCGACCGGTCCGCGTTTGGCGATGGCTTCGCAGAACGCGACCACATCCGCGGATTTCGATGTCGCCTTGTAATCGCTCTGCTCCGCGACTGTTTGAAGTGGTTGAGCGTTCGCAAGTGACGGAATCGCCAGCGCGACGAGGGCGGCAAGCAAACGAGACACGGTTGGGTCTCCAGATAAGAAACGGAGGGGATGAAAGGTGATTGTATTCGCGAATGCTCGCTTCCCCGAAGAGGGAAATTCAGAAGCGACAAACTCACTTCGCAATCGCCGACTCGCCTGAACAGAGATTTCCATTTCCGCATCTACCAGTCGCGGCTACGATCAAACACGAACTTCTCTCTGTCTGTCTGGATGCGAGGTCGCGACCAATGACCGCTCTCCGTTTCGTCGGCGTTCTTCTTTTCACACTCACCGTCGGGCTTTCGGCTCGCGCAGTGGAGCCGTGGGCCGATTCCAAGTTGCCCGTGACCGACGGCCTGGAACTGTGGCTCGACGCGGGGCGCATTGATGCCGCTGCGAAGGCCACCAAAGAGAAAGCGGTTGTTGATGGCAAGGTCGCGGTGTGGCTCGATGCGTCGGGGAAGGGCAGACACGTCAAGCAAGCGGTTGCGAAGGCACAACCCACCCTCGTGCGAGTCGGCGAAGGCGTCGCGGTCGTGCGCTTCGATGGAGAAGACGATTACTTGCGGCTCATGGGTGGCAAAGACGAACTGAAAGCCTTCACGGTATTCATCGTGGTTGCTCCGCGAACCAACGGCGGAGGTTTCCGCGGGTTTCTCGCGCTCAACGCTCCCAACGGCCGCGACTACGAAACTGGAATGACGATCGACATGGGGCCGAACGGTACCGCGCGATTCACCGAACTCAACGTGGAAGGGAAGGGATTCGGGCAGTGGAGGAACCTCATCACGAAGGGCGGGGATTTCGGCAAGCTTTATCAACTCGAAGTTCGTGGATCGGAGAAATCCATCCGCTTGTTCATGGATGGCACCGCGAACGGTGAGCGGCCGTGGGCAAATGCCGCTCTGAGTTTGAGTGAAATTACTGTCGGTGCTCGTTACTACACCAACGGACCCGGTAAGCAGGAAGTTCGCGGATTCGCACGAGCCGACATCGCGGAAGTGATGGTATTCAACCGCGCGCTGGGTGACGAAGAGGCGAAGAAGGTTCGCGCGTATCTCGACACCAAGCACGCTCACCTGAAGCAGAACCTTCCTCCGGACGCAGGGCAGGGAGAGCGACTTATTCCCGTTGCTGATCCGCCACCGGTGCAGGTACTCGTGCCGGGCTTCACGGTGAAGCAACTTCCGGTTGAACTCACGAACGTGAACAACGTGAAATATCGCGAGGACGGTTCGCTCGTCGCGCTCTGCTACAACGGCGACATCTGGGTGTTGAAGGACACCGACAAGGACGGTCTCGAAGACAAGGCGGAACTCTTCTACGAGAGCAAGGGGCGGCTTCGCGGATCGATTGGGATGGACCTCACGCCGGCGGGCTACAAGCACGGCCAGGGCGTGTTCGTTGCGAGTAAAGGAAAGGTGTCGCTGATCGTTGATACCGACAACGACGGCAAGTCGGACAAGGAGATCATCGTTGCGGAGGGCTGGAAGGAAATCGTGCAGAACGTGGACGCGATCGGTGTCGCGTTTGACCCGAAGGACGGAAGTGTGTACTTCGGGCGCGGAACCGCGAACTACGCCAACGGCTACCTCATCGACAAGGACGGCAAGGCGCACTACGACCCGAAGGGCGAGTACGGAACGATCATTCGCGTCTCGCCGGACTTCAAGAAACGCAAAGTCGTTGCTACCGGAGTTCGCTTCTCTGTCGGCTTGCACTTCAACAAGGCGGGCGATCTGTTCTGCACCGATCAGGAAGGCGCAACGTGGTTACCGAATGGCAATCCGTTCGATGAACTGCTTCACATCGACTTGAAGAATAAGCGGCACTACGGCTTCCCTCCGAGACACCCGAAGCACTTACCCGATGTGATTGATGAGCCGAGCGTGTTCGATTACGGCCCTCAGCATCAATCCACGTGCGGATTCTGCTTCAACGAACCTGTGAAGAAAGATGGTCCAACTTTCGGACCGAAGGCTTGGGCCGGTGATGCAATCGTTACCGGCGAATCACGCGGAAAGCTCTTCCGCACGCAACTCGTGAAGACGGAAGCGGGCTACGTGGCGAAGAATCATCTCTTCGCGTGCTTGCAGATGCTCACGGTGGATTGCTGCATCGCTCCGGATGGTTCGCTGGTGGTCGCGTGTCACAGTGGGCCGCCGGACTGGGGAACCGGACCGATCGGTAAGGGGAAGCTCTACAAGATCACTTGCACGGACAAGGACCATCCTCAGCCGGTATTGGTCTATCCGGCGGGAATGCGTGAAGTGCGCATCGAGTTTGATCGGCCCGTTGATCCGCAGTTGCTTCGAGACGTGTTGAGTCAGACCAAAATCACCGCGGGGAAGTTCGTGCGTGCCGGAGATCGGTTCACGACACTCTGGCCGCCCTACGCGGTCGTGCAGGCCGAGAGGATCGCTCCGAGAATCAACATCGCGGTTCACTCGGCTCAACTCACTCCTGACCGGCGCACGCTTGTGCTTGCCACCGATCCGCTTTCCGCCGCGGTGCATTACGCGATCACGCTTCCGGGCATGGGCCGCCCGACGGCGAACCCCGCCCACAAGGGCGGTGGGTTGGCGAAGGGCGAACTTCGACAGCACCCGCAGATCGACCTCGACTTCGACCTGAGCGGCGTTGAAGCGACATGGAAAGTGAAGGACAAGGTCATTTGGACCGGCTGGCTGCCGAGCCTCCACCTTGCGGTGTCTCGCAAGCTGACAGAGGGGAGCGCCAATCACGATACGCTGTGGAAGGCGCTGAAGAGCGACGGCGACTTGGCGCTCAAAACTCAACTTGAGCTTGTCAACATGCTACGTCCGGCCGTACAGCCCGGATCAAAGCTTGACTACGAATTGCCCCCCGAGAAAGTTGCAATCACCCTTGACTACGACGGTCCTGCGGGCCTCTTCGTTCGTGGCAAGGAGATACCGACGTCGATCGGCGGCGCAATCACACGCGGCACGTTCTTGGTTCAGCCGAAGCCCGGCGACCCAGTGCCATTCAAAGCTGTGCTCTCGGAATACAGATCGACGGAAAAAGGCCTCCGAATCATTCACTCATTCGATGAAGCCGAGCGCCCCTTCCCGCTGCAATTGCGTCGCTCGCTTGTCCCGTGGGCGGATACGAAGGCCGACATTGGCAAGCCCATCGAGCTTCCGCGGCCGAAGGAACTCGATGGCGGAAGCTGGGCACGCGGGCGAAAGGTCTACTTAAGTGAGACCGCCGCGTGCTTCAAGTGCCACTCGGTTCACGCTCAAGGAGGCGCCATCGGCCCTGATCTCACCAACCTCATTCACCGCGACTATGTCTCCGTGATACGCGACATCACGCAGCCGAGCATCGCCATTAACCCGGACTTCATCACGTACACGGTGAGGTTGAAGGATGAGCGCACGCTTCTGGGTGTGGTGAAGTCGGTTGAAGGGAAGCTCCACATTGGCGACAAGGACGGCAAGACGACAGTCGTTGGCAAGGACGATGTGGCCGAGATGCGGCCTTCGCCGCTCTCCATCATGCCGAATGATCTCGTGAAGAAGCTCGGTCCCGATCAGACTCGCGACTTGCTTACCTTCTTGCTCACGCCCGCTCCATCAATGCCGAAGGACTACGCCGGTACGGGCCGACCGAAGGCGCGCACAATCGCGGAAGTGAACGCAGTGCTTGCAGGCGCTCCGAATCCGCCCGGAAAGACGCGGCCGATTCGCGTGGTACTCGTCGCGGGTCCGAAGGATCACGGCAAGGGCGAACACGATTACCCCGCGTGGCAAAAAGCGTGGAGTGAACTGCTCGCCGCGGGGGACAACATCGAAGTGGTGACCGCGTGGGAATGGCCCGAACGCGCGGAGTTCCAGAAGGCCGATGTGATGGTCTTCTACCAGCGCGGAGACTGGAACGCGAAGCGCGCGGTGGACATCGACGCATTCCTCGAACGCGGAGGAGGACTTGTCTACATCCACTGGGCCGTTGATGGGCAGAAGGACGCTCCTGGGTTCGCGAAGCGAATCGGATTGACGTCGGGAGCAGGAGCAAAGTTCCGCCACGGAGCGCTGGAACTCGATTTCAAGGACTCGAAGCACCCGATCACGAGGAACTTCGGCAAGCTGAACCTGGTGGATGAAAGTTACTAGCAGCTCACGGGCGATCTTCCGAAGGAACGCGTACTCGGCTGGGGGAATGAAGACAAGAAGCCGCAACCGCTGTTCTGGACGCTCGAACAGGGGAAGGGCCGTGTGTTCGTGTCGATTCCGGGTCACTATTCGTGGTCGTTCGACGATCCGCTGTTCCGCATTCTTCTGTTGCGCGGAATCGCCTGGACCGCGAAGGAACCCGTGGACCGCTTCAACGACTTGGTGTGGCCCGGCGCGGATGTCGTGAAGTGAGCGCCGGCCTTTTCGGAGTCGCGACCGTGAGGGAGCGATCAAAGACAAGCGCTCCCTCACGGTCGCGGCTCCGAAAGATCGCCTGGATCGCCGACGCGAGGAGTACCCCATGCTGATCGA
>JAKEEV010000820.1 GCA_022616395.1 Planctomycetia bacterium
CTGGTGAGAGTCGTTTGTATCACCAGCCGGCTCACGCCGGCCGTTCGCCTAGAATACGCCAGCGA
Organism: Planctomycetia bacterium; assembly: GCA_022616395.1. Classification (GTDB taxonomy): domain Bacteria; phylum Planctomycetota; class Planctomycetia; order Gemmatales; family Gemmataceae; genus Gemmata. Next base: position 66 of record JAKEEV010000820.1, read on the forward strand.
CCAAGCGCGACCGCACTCGCAGCGCGTATTCCGCATAGCCCGGCAGTTCACGCTGAAGCATGTCGTCCTCGAGCAACGTTCGGCGCACGAAGAGCACGCCAAGCACCGAGAGCGGAATCAGAGCGATCCACGAACCAAGCGCCAGCCCGGCAGCGAATACAGCCAGCATCGTGGCGGTGTAACCAGGATGTCGCACGAAGCGATACGGGCCGGCTTCCACCACATGATGCCCGCGATCACTCTGCACGCGAACCACCGACGAGTAGAACGGGTTGCTCTGCATCGCCCAGAACACGAACACCAGAGCACCCGCGTAACCGATCACGCCTGCGAACTGCACTTCGCCTGGAATCGGACTCCACCCGAATCGTGCATCCAGCCCGGCCAGAATCCAGTGAGCGAAAAGCAAAACTGTGCCGATGGGCCGCGTGAGTCGGTCGCGGTTGCCCGGACCGGGAGCCGTGCGCTCGCGCACCATTCCGCGATCCGCGAACGCGGCCGTCGCCAGACAGAACACCGTCAACACGCCCAAGATGCCCCACACCGCGGGCAAGTCCATGCGCCCGGCAGACAGAAACACAATCCCGCCGACCATCGTCGGCATCGCAAGCGACAAAAGAGCCACCTTCACCCTGGACATACAGGGTTCCTCCGTTTGAAGAGATTGGGAAAGCTGTGAATCGTTGATCGCTCTACGCGATCGTGGAGTAGCGTTCGCCGTAGGTAGCTTTGAGGTTCTCCGGCGTGAATGTTTCGCTGACCGGACCGCTGGCGATCTTCCGCACGTTGAGAAGCGTCACCCAGTCGAAGTATTCCGGCACGCTCTGTAAGTCGTGATGAACGACGACCACAGTTCGCCCGCGAGAGCGCAGTTCGCGCAGAATCTCCACGATGGCCTTCTCGGTGACCGCGTCCACGCCCTGAAACGGTTCGTCCATCAGATAGACCGGCGCATCCTGAACCAGAGCGCGAGCCAGGAACACGCGCTGTTGTTGCCCGCCGGAAAGTTGGCTGATCTGCCGGTTGGCGAACTCCGTCATCTCCACGCGCTTCAGTGCCTCGTTCGCGACCGCGCGCTCCTCAGCGCCCGGCCACCAGAGCCAGCCGAGCCGGCCGTAAGTTCCCATAAGCGCGACATCAGACACCGTCGTGGGGAAATCCCAATCGACCGTTCCGCGCTGAGGAACATACGCGACCATCTGCGAACGCGGAGAGTACGGCTTGCCGTGAACAAGCACCTCGCCAGACACGGGCTTCACCAAACCGAGCATCGCCTTCACCAACGTCGTCTTGCCCGCACCGTTCGGCCCAACGACCGCCATCAGAACGCCAGAGGGCACCGTGAGATCAATGTCCCACAACACCGGCTTCTCGCGATACGCGACCGTGAGATCGTGAACCTCGATGGCTGGCGTCTTCGTCGCTGACGCTGAAGGAGTTTGGGAAAGTGAAGGGGTGAAGGGGTGAAGGGGTGAAGGGGTGAAAAGACCACCCGCCCCCATCGCACCAGTATTGGCTTCTGTATTGATCACCCGTTCACCTCGCACCTTTTCCCGTGCCCTTTTCCCGTGCCTTGCCCGTGCCCAATCTTCTGTCTTTCCTGTCTTCCCGTTCTCCACTGATTAACGAAGCAAACAAAGGCACGGGCAAGGGCACGGGTACGAAAAGCCGGACTCTGCCGGCTCTACTTCGACAACTCGCGAACAATCACGGCGACGTTGTGCCGGATCATCCCCACATACGTTTCGCCCGATGAACCGGGTCCGCCCAGCGCATCGGAGTAAAGCGCTTCATCGCCACCAACGAGCTTCACCGCGTGCTTGTAGTCTCTCTGGCAGATGTCGAGAACCGCCTTGAGTCCCTCGTCGGGCACTGACGTTTCGGTGAACATGGCCGGGATCTTGGTCGTTCCAAGTTCGCGGGCCAACTCCGCGACATCCTTGATGCCCGTTTCGCTCGCGGTGCTCACTCCTTGCAGACCCATCACCTTGAAACCGTACGCGCGGCCGAAATAGCCAAACGCATCGTGCGAGGTCACCAGCACTCGTCTTTCGGGCGGCACCTTCGCCAGTTCGACGCGAATCTCCTTGTCGAGCGCTTCAAGTTCCTTGAGGTACGTCTCCGCGTTCCTTTGATAAAGTTCTGAGCCGGCCGGGTCGAGGTCACTGAGCTTGTCTCGTACCAGACCGACGCATTTCATCCAGAGCTGCACATCGAACCACACATGCGGGTCGTGCTCGCCTCCATCCACATCGGCCGCGCGCAGCAGCGAGTGGTCAATTGCATCCGTGACCGCGTGCCCGCGAATGCGCCCGCGGCTCTTCTCGAACGTGTCGGTCATCTTCCCTTCAAGATGCAGACCGTTGAAGAACACCAAGTGGGCGTTCTCGATCCTTTTGCGGTCCTTCGGCTCTGGCTGATAGCGGTGCGGGTCCACGCCCGGCGCCATGAGTGTTTCCACCGAGACACGCTCACCGCCCACGCCCTTCACCATGTCCGCGATCATCGTCGTGGTGCAAACAACGCGCACCGGCGGTTCCTTGAAGTCCGGCGGGCCGTTTGAACAGCCCACCAAACTCAGCAAAAACCCCGCGCACGCAACCGCGAGGAGCGGAAGACAAACTCTTTGCAACACACGCACCTGTTTCTCCCAATGAATAGCTTCGGCTAATAGATATATTTAGCCTAGACGAATTACAAGATGAAGTCCAGCGGAAATCCCAGGAATCCGCACTTCAGTGTTTTTCGGGGTGCGAGCCGATAGACTGACCCTCTTGGTGGCTCGCTTCACTCACCACTCACCACTCACATGAATGTCTTGGTGATCGGCAAGGGCGGACGGGAACACGCTCTGGCGTGGAGGCTGAAGCAATCGCGCCGAGCGGAGAAGGTCTTTTGCGCGCCTGGCAACGCGGGGACCGCACGCGATGGCATCACGAATGTGCCCATCGACCATTTCGAGACCGACAAACTCTTCCGCTTCTGCACGAAGGAGAAGATTGGGCTTGTAGTGATTGGCCCGGAAGACCCGCTGGCGGCGGGACTGGCGGATTTCCTGCGAGTCAAAGGCTTCAAGGTTTTTGGCCCATCAAAGGACGCGGCTCGGATTGAGTCGAGCAAGGTGTGGTCGAAGGAACTCATGAGACACGCGGACGTACCGACCGCGGAGTTCCGCGTGTTCGACCACCCGGAGCCAGCGCGCACTTACATCGAGACTCGCGATTACCCCGTGGTGGTGAAGGCAGACGGACTGGCCGCGGGGAAGGGCGTTGTGGTGTGCAAGTCGAACGCGGATGCGATCAAGGCCGTTGAGCGGATCATGACGAGGGAGGAGTTCGGCAAGGCCGGTCGGCAGATCGTGGTGGAGAAGAAACTCGATGGCGAGGAGCTATCGGTGCTTGCGCTTGTGGGAGGGCGCACGTTTCTGCCGCTCCCGGCGTGTCAGGATCACAAGGCGGTGAACGATGGCGATCAGGGACCGAACACCGGCGGGATGGGCGCGTACTGCCCGGCTCCGGTCGCCACACCGGAACTGATAATGGAGCTGGAACGCAGTGTGTTCCTCCCCACCATCCACGCGATGAAGCGCGGGCGGTTTCCGTTCCAGGGCGTGTTGTTCGCTGGCGTGATGCTGACCAGTCAAGGTCCGCGTGTGTTGGAGTTCAACTGTCGATTCGGCGACCCGGAAACGCAACCGATCCTGATGCGCCTGAAGTCCGATCTCCTCGATGTGCTTGAAGCGGTCGCCGATGAGCGCCTGCCCGAGTTTGAAGAGAAGATTGAATGGGATCCGCGTTCAGCGGTGTGTGTGGTGATGTGTTCGAGCGGCTATCCGGGGAAGTACGAGACGGGCAAACTCGTTTCGGGCTTGGCGGACGCGGAGCAACTGCCGGATGTGAAGGTGTTCCACGCGGGGACGAAGCTCGATGCTCAGAACCGCGTGATGACCGATGGCGGACGTGTGCTGGGAGTCACTGCGTTAGGCGACACCCTCGCGGATGCGAAAGCCCGCGCTTACGAAGCCGTGAAGCGAATCACTTTCGCCGGTATGCACTACCGCACGGACATCGCGGACAAAGCTCTGAAGGCCAAACCCCCTGCCCTGCCCGTTGAAGTACCAAAGCTCCCAGCAAAATTCCGCCGACCGGGTGGCAATGACCCGGAAGGCGAGAAGCCGACGAGTTGAACTCACCCCATTACATCGCTGACAGCGATCGTACCGACCGTGTTCCCATCGAGTACGACGGGCACGCTCATTGCCACCCTGAACACTTCTTGATGTGCGTATGCGGGCGCATCGCATGGCCCGCTCGGTTGCGTGAACACCTCGATCTGCTTGTCGATCACGTTCACGACCCAGTAAACTGGGATGCTTGCCCGCGCGTAGATACGGGCCTTGTCGTTGCGGTCGCGTGACAACGAGGATGCCGATACCTCGATAACCAGCGCCGTATCTGAGGGACCGGGGTGACGAGTCCGGTACGTCGTTTCGTCCCCACGAGCGACAGTAAAATCCGGTTCCGGTTCGCTGTTGTTAAAAGTCGCCGCACACTGGTTACTGACCGTGAAGGAGTCCGGCACGAGTCTGTTCAACCGCTTGTCGAGAATCCTGATCGCATAGTCGTGTTCGGGGCTTCGGGGCATTTTGGTCACCATGTACCCTTCGAGGAGTTCGACCGGATCGTCCTCGCCGAGAATGCCGTTCTTGATCATCTGGTGGTATTGCTCGACCGTCAGCCTGTGGAACGTGGCGTGAGCGAGAAAGCCCGGCACCGGGGGACTTGTGCTTGTTGCGCCTGTGGACATGCTGCTACCTCCTTCCGCCAGTTTGTACCACACTCTTCCCGAACTGCTCAACCTGAGATAATCACCCTTCTTCCCTGCACCGTTACCCTTCCTTCCGCAATGAGCCGGATCGCTTCCGGGTAGGCTTCGCATTCGGCGGCGAAGACGCGAGCGGCGAGCGTGTCGGGCGTGTCTTCCTCTTTCACTGGCACCGCCCGCTGCACCAGAATCGGCCCGGTATCGTAGGTGTCATCCGCGAAGTGAACCGTGCATCCGCTGACCTTCGCTCCGTAGTTGAGCACGGCTTCGTGAACGTGATGACCGTACATTCCCTTTCCGCCAAACGCGGGCAATAGCGCGGGATGAATGTTGAGCACCTTGTGGTGGAAGTCCGGCGCGATGGGGAGTAAGTGAAGCCAGCCCGCGAAGCACACCAGATCGGGGTTGAA
>JAKEEV010000821.1 GCA_022616395.1 Planctomycetia bacterium
GGTGTCAGAAACTCCGACAAACAGTGGTCAGATTGCCAAAGGGATATGTGGCAATGTTGGCAATCTTGGCTATCTGCATCCCGTTTGAACGACCCAACTCAGACCCGATGGGGTCTTCCTTGCCAGAAACGACCACCACACCCAGGTCAGACGGTACCCAAATGCCGCTTTTGCCACTCACGAATCCAGGCCATCAAGTCGGGATGCTGCCCCTGCGCCTCCGTCACGATCTCATCTCCGGTTTTCGGTGGGACTAGCCCATACTCCGCCTTGAGCCACTTTCTGAGTTTCGCAGCGCTCTTTGGGTTCTCTGGTTCGAGTGTCGGATATCGTCCCGGTTCGTCGTAACCGATGGCGAGGAGTCGCAAGAACTCACGGAAGTCCCTGGCGATCACTTTACTGTCCTGGCATTCGGAATCCAGCATGACGACTGGAGCCTTATCGGATTTGAGGCCGTCATGGAGCCAGAGCGCGTAGAGTGAGCCATCTGGGCCGTAGCCGAACACCGCGAACTGTTTCGCCGGTTCAGGCTCGCGGTTGAACCACGCAAGCGCAAAAGTCTGGCCCTCTGTTTGGAACTCAAACAATCCACTGACTTCCCCATCCTGTTCGTCAGCGAAGTCACACAAAGCACGCAACTCGGCCGGAAGCGTGACACCCTTCGGGAATCCCTTCTTCATAGCTGACGCGAGCATCTGCAACTCCTTGTTTCATCCCCACGAGTGTTACCGCCAGAACTGCCACCAGCGCTTCAGTAGTGACAGCGAGATGGCCCCGCGAGCGAAGTCGAGTGTCAGGATAAAGCCGCGAAAGAAGTCGAGACCGAGCAAGCCATCAATTATCACCGTTGGCGGCGGATCGTACACGAACACGGGGTAATTCGTCTTCACGCGGTCCAAGGCCACAAGTGCGGCGACCGTGACCATCGCCGCGCGTCCACCGCCCGTTGCAGATCGGAACGGCCGACGTGGGGTGTCGGCAGTAATGTGGTAGCCAACGGCAGTCAAGTAATGGGATCGAATCATCGTCCCACTCGCACCAGTGTCGAGCAGGAGTTTCGCCGACACCTTGCGCAGAGGACCAACCAGATCCACATCGACAACAATGGAGGGCGACCTCGGATCGAAGCGCATGGTCATAGGTTAAACCAACCAGACTTCGTCAAGATTCGGTTTGCCGGTGTAGAAGACAGCGATGTCACCCAACTCCGGTGACTTCGTCAGTTCCAGCAACTGGCGGTCGAACTCTTCTCGATCCGCGCTGTGTGTCAAGACGCGGCCTCCAGCCACTTGCAACGACTTGTGCTTCTTCACTGGCTTGTCGAGAAGTACCCACTCGTTGGGGTACTTCGCTTCAATCTCGGCAATCGTCAGGTATTGCTCATTCATGCGACACCTCCCCGCTTGAGTATCCCACACGGCTCCGTGTCTGCCAAGCCGCTCACGGGATCTGCACTTCGGCGGGTTGAAGCACGAACTCGTCGGCTCCTTCGGGCGGGGTGGCGAGCTTCAGTTCCTTCACGCGCCAGCCGGGATGCTGAATCGCGCCCGTGAATGGCGGCTCGCCCGTCACGTTGCCCACCACGCGAATCGCGGA
>JAKEEV010000822.1 GCA_022616395.1 Planctomycetia bacterium
GTCACATTCTCGACGACACAACGCGGATTCTTCAACTTCGTCTGGGTGGACAACGGGTCCACGTTCCTCAAACACGCGGACACAATCTTCAACTCGGCGCCCGTGACTCACGTTGGGTTCACTGGTCTTACGGCTGAGGAAGCCCGTGACTTGATCAAAGCGGGACATCTGGCTCGCTTGCGCGAACTGAGCCTGGACAACGAAGTGGAACCGGAGGCAGTTCGTAGACTCGGTTCGCACCGGGACGCCAGCGCGATTCGCAAGCTGGAGATTATCGACCCGCTGGACGCGACCGAGACAGTGGAAGCCCTTGCCGATGGCAAGCACTGGACGGGGTTGGAATGCCTGGACATCTCAGATCTCGAGGACTGCATGAATCCACCCGATATGGGGTATGCGGCAGACCTCTTCGGCCGCAAGCAGTTCCGCAATCTGCGGAAGCTCATCGCGTGGGCGTGCAATCTGGACAACGATGCGGTCAAGGCCATCGCGCGGAACATGCCCGAATTGCGATATCTGGATGCTGCCATCAACCGCAGGATTACCGGCAAAGGAGCCATCGCGCTGGCCGAATCCAAATCGCTCTCTCACCTGCGCTGGCTGAACATCAGCAACTGCTCGATCACTTCGGCCAGCGCAACAGCAGCCGTTATCAATTCGGCGAAGTTCCCGAACCTCACCGTGCTGCAACTCAGCTCCAACTTCGCACGCGGGCCAGATGTGAAGGAACTGGCGAAGCCCGGCCGTGGGGCGAGTTTGCGGATACTCACGCTGGGAAGTTCGGAATTCACCGAAGCCGGCTTCGAGGCTCTGGCGAAGTGCCCAGCGATTCGCGGAGTGTGGTATCTGGATCTCGAGAGCACCCATGTGACAGACGAGGCTCTGGAAAAGTTCGTGAAGGCCGCCGCGTTCGATCACCTCGTCTATCTCGACTTGAGCGGAAACGATCTGACCTCTCGCGGCGCTCGCACGCTCGCTGCGTGGCCGGGAGCAGAGCGCGTGCAGTGGCTCGACCTGTCGGGGAACAAGATCGAACAATCCGGCGCGAAAGCAATTGCCGCAAGCGAACACCTCCGCAGGCTGAAGTTCATCCACGCGACCGGCCGCGGAACCGCGCTGTTGAAGAAGCGCTTCAAGAAAGCGTTCGGCTGAGTCATCCGTGCCAGTTTCCCAAAGGTGGTCTGGTGAGCGATTACGACGCACTTCTGCGCGCGATCATCGACAACCCGGCTGATGACACCGTGCGGTTGGTGTTCGCCGACTGGCTCGATGAACACGCCGACACATTCCCAATGCCGGAGTTCGTGCGAGCGCGCGCGGCGTTCATTCGCGATGACATTGCGATGTCACAACGCGACGCATTCGACCCGCTTCGCCTGCGCTGGGAATGGATCGAGAAGCCGCATCGCGAAGCCGAACCGTGGGTGAAGAATTCACTGCCTGCCATACCGGATGACTGCAAGTTTCTCCGCGAACCGCTGTTTCGACGGGGGTTTCCGTGGAGCGTGGTGATTCAAGCTCAGGGTTACAGTCGTCCCAGCCCACCAGATGGAGATGCCTTTCCGCTGGAACAAGTTCGGTTCCTCGCGAGTGGCTACTACGGCATTGATATACTCCATCAGGTGTCGTGGCGGTCGCAGCTCAACGCGATCGAGTTCGACCAAGCGCCTGTACACAACTGCCGGTTGTTCAAACTGTCTGGTCTGGACCGACTTGAACGGCTGCATTCATTCACGACACGATCAACCCTGGCGAAGTCCGCGAACTTATCCCTTCTCCGCTGTTCCGCCAGCTCACCGCTCTCAAGATCACAGGCGCTCCGGTGGGCGGAGCCGTGGCTCAAGCGATTGTGCGCGAAGGAGTGGCGACCGGACTGCGCGAGCTTCATTTGATTAACACGCGCCTTTCAGCGGATCGCCTGGAGAACTTGCTCGACACACCCAGCGCCAGCGACTTTGAATCGCTGTCGTTCGGCGGAGACCGGATCGCGGCACCGGAGAAGTTCCGCGTGTTGAGTCGCGCGCCGCGCCTGGCTGGACTTCGCGCACTGGACATGAGCGGTGACTCGCCCAACGACGCGGGTCTCGAAGCGTTTGTCAGCTCGCCGATGGTCGCGACTCTTCAGAAACTCGACTTGTCTGACTGTTCGCTCAACCGCGAACGGACTCAACTCCTCGCGACCAGCGCCTTTGGCGAACTTCGCGTGCTTCGGCTCAACCGCAACTCGGTCGGCAACGATGGAGCCGCGGCGATTGCTCGTTCTCCTCACCTCGTGAGGCTTCTGGGGCTTGATCTGAGTTACTCTCAGGTCGGTGATGAAGGAGTGGAGGCAATTCTCGAATCGCCACTCGCCGACGGGTTGGTTCTCTTGAACTTGACCGGCTCGCCCGCCTCCGACGAGATGAAGGAGGTTCTGAAAGCCCGCATGGGAGACCGCGTGCGAATCTGATCCCTTCGGAATCAGAAAACTCGCACTTCAAGGATTTCACAGAGCACCCAACGGGGAGAGGCCGCCGCGAAGCACGTGCTTCGCACAGCGGCGGGTTTCTCCATTGCCCACTACAGGCACTTCAGGAACGCGACCAGGTCTTTCTTCTCCTCCTCGTTGAGTTTCGTTTCCAGCACGAGGTTGAAGAACTCGACCACGTCTTCGAGCGTCAGCAATCGGCCATCGTGCAGATATGGCGGGCTGTCCTTGATTCCGCGAAGCGGGAACGTCTTGATCGGCCCGTCCGTGTTTGCAGTGCGACCGTTGACCGTGATCGGCTTGAAGAACCGCTCGGTCCTCAGGTTGTGCAGCGTGTTGTCGGTGTAGTAGGGCGCCGGGTGGCAGGTCGCGCACTTCGCCTTGCCGTGGAAGATCGCCTCGCCGCGTTTTTCGCTGTCGTTGGCCTTCGCTTGGTCGAGCTTGCCGAAGATGTCGAGCTTCGGAGCGGGTGGGAAGTCGAGCAGCGCCTGGAACTCGCCCATGAAGTGAACCTGGCTTCCGCGTTCGAGGATGTTCACGCCTTTTTTCGTCGCGGTGATGGGATCGCCATCGAAGTACGCGGCGCGCTGCTCGAACTCGGTGAAGTCCTCCACGGACTTCAATGCGCGCTGAGAGCCGAACAACCGCTGGATGTTCACGCCGCGCAAGCTCGGTGTGTCGATGCGGTGGCGGAAGTCCTGAGGCCGGATGTCGCCGACGAGGTGTGTGGCCGCATTGGTGTGGCCGTTCACGTGGCAGTCGAAGCACACAACTCCGCGGTGCGGCTTCTCGCTTCGCCTGTCTTCGGTCGCGTTGAACTGCTGCTGCGGGAACGGCGTGACGAGTAGCCGAAGCCCTTCGAGTTGCTTCGGATTCAAGATGTCCTTGAACAGTTCGTTGAAGTTGTCGATGGTGACGAGCCGGCCCTTCGACACATCGCCCAGATCAAGCCGCGTGGTGAGGAACATCGGAGGCGGGAACTCTGGCAGCATGTGGTCGGGCAGGTCGAAGTCGAGGTCGAATCGGGTCAGGTCGCGTCCTTCCTGCTTCTTGACTTCTTCGATGTGGAATTTCGGGAACAGCATCCCGCCTTCCGGGTGATTTGGGTGCGGCAGGGGAAGGAAGCCAGCGGGGAACGCTCCTTTCTCGCGAATCTGATCGGGCGTCATACCTCCGAGCGCGGCCCAGGTGGTTCCGGCGGGAAGCTTGGTGCGCGGGCCTTGCTGAACCGGTTTGCCGCGAGTCATCTTCGTGCCGGCGTCGGCGCGGTCGGCGAGGTCGTATCGCGCGGCGAGCAAGTCGTTGTGCTTCTTGGCGATGTCAGGCTTTGCGGCCTTCATCTTTGCCATGACCGTGGCGAAGTCGTTGGCGGGCGGTTGAGCCGTAGTGAGCGGCACGGCGGGCAGAACAGTCGGCGGCTGAGCCGTGACCAGATGCCACGCCGCGAGCACGCCCAGACCGACCACGGCAAGACCTGGCAGCAGCCAGCCGGCATTCTTAATGCGACTCATCGGTGATCCTCCATTCGATTCGCGGATCGGCAGGCACTACGTCGGCCGATACTCAAACCTGCCGCGTGTTGTACCATGCCTCGATTAATCGGTGAACCAGCTTTATCCAAGAGGTGCGATAGGAACGCGCTATGGGAGGGGACGAGGGTGACTTCAAGCCCGCTCCCTTGCGGTCGCGGCTCGTTTCTTGGCTGGAAGACAAAGGATTAACGAGCCGCGACCGCAAGGGAGCGGGTGGAGACGGCATTAGCGCCTGCGGTTCCAGTCGTCGCGTGAATACTTCTCGGCGAGCAGTTCGCGAGCTTTCTCCAGTGGCGCTGGAGCGTAATCGCCTTCGGGTTGCCACTCCGCGACCAGAAGTTGCTTCGTGTCGGCCACAGTAAGCGGCAGATTCGCGATGAACTCCGCGTGCGTGCGGTTCTGGCGATAATCCGGCTGCCGCTCGGGTGCATTGAGATACTTCGAGACCAGTTCCAGATTGAAGCCACACAGTAGCGTGCCGTGATGCAGGAAGAAGTTTCGTTTGCGCTGCTGCGCGTTTCCCGAAACCTTCACGCCGTTCACCGCGAGGTCGCTTGTTCCTTCCAGAGAAGTAGAAATGACCGGCTTGAGGGCGTTCGCGATACGGTTGAGGATGTACCGGTTGCTCGCGCGAATGTCGTTCAGCCCCTCCGCGCGTTCGTAACTCAGCACAAGACCGAAGCACAAACAGCCGGGGCCGAGCAGCACGGTTCCTCCTCCGCTGGCTCGTCGCAGAATGGGAACGCTGTCTGCTTCGCACGCCGCGAGGTTCACATCGATGGCGACTTGCCCGGCGGAGCCAAGCACAACCGCATAGGTTGGCAACTCCCACAACCGCAACACTTCGCCGCCGACGCCTTCTTCCGCCGCGACGACGAGAGCCTCATCGAGTGCGAGGTTCTCCGCGGCAGCAGGCAGGGTGAGATCGAGCAGGCGCATGGTTACGGGATTGGGAAGGAGACGTGTGGAGTGCTGCTTGGCGGCACAAGAGGCATCATCGCGTGTGGAAAGAGGACGACGTGCCGGTCGATGATGTTCAGCGAGGTGTGGAAGAATTCCAGACCACCCGCGATACCGAACAAACAGATTTGAAGCGGAAGAGGAGTGAAGCCAATCATGCTGTTCCAAATGACGCGGTCGTTCGCCGCGGCGCGAAGTTCCAGTCGCACGGACTGGTAAACGGTCTGCCCGCGTCCGCCGATGCCGGTTGTTCCGCGTATGACGCCAGAGCCGGGGGTGAAGCCGAGTGCTGCCAGGAAGGAATCCGGCAGCAGAACTTCGTCAGCCCCGCTATCGACCAGGGCGTCGAACTTGATCAAACGGCCATTCGGTCCGGCAATATACAGCGGGATGAATGGGCGCGGGCGTTGACGGATCGGGGTATTGGTGACGGTGTTGATGAGGTTGAGGTCGAGAAACGGAAAGATCACGGGCGAGCCTCACTGCGGTTGATCGAGCGGAGTTCCGGCTGGGTTTCTCGGGTCGAACTCCGCGACCGGGGCGGGGGAAACGAAAGCAATCGCGAAATCATAGCCGACAGGATACTTTGCATCCACCGCGGCGATCAAGTCAACAACGGTATCGGCACTGGCGATGATGTCCGTGCCGTCTTCGGACCACGCGATGTACTTCCCGACGAACGGGACGAGTCGTTCCGCTGGAAACGCGTTGCGATTGCGGATGTATGTGGCAGCGTCTGTCATGACACACCTCCTTCGCTCTTTCTGCACTATACCCGCTTTCGGCGAACGCAACCATCGCGTTCGCGGCGTCCGTTGACCGCAAGCCGAGCGCTGCGTATCCCAACTTCAACCATTCATCCGAACCGCGAGGTGCCGTGCGATGTCTGTTCCCCGGCTTGCCCACAATGTGTTCTTCAAGTTGAAGGATGCTTCCCCCGCGAAGGTTCAGGAAATGGTGGATGCGTGCAAGAAGTATCTCAACGTGCAGGCGGGCATTGTGTTCTTCGCGGCCGGGTCGCTGTGCGCGGAACTGGATCGCGAGGTGAACGACCGCGACTGGCACGTGGGCTTGCACATCGTGTTCATCGACAAGGCTTCGCACGATGCTTACCAGGACGATGCGACGCACAACCGTTTCATCGAAGAAAACAAAGGGAACTGGGCCGCGGTGCGAGTGTTTGATTCCTTGGTGTGAGCAACTCGTCCGGCGGCGCAAATGTCGAGGAAGTGGTCGGGGAGTGACCCAGATTGCCAAGATTGCCAACTTTTTTCTCTATCCCCGCTGGCAATCTTAACCATTAGCGCCGCGAAATGGCCAATAGTGACAGCACATTTGTATAGTTAATGGGCGATCCCATGTCCGATCTGAAGCGGCTTCAACCGCACGAGTTCGCGAAGTTCCTGCGGTCGTACCGACTCGCGGGCGGCGTTCTGCGCGGGGTGAAGTTGATCCACCGACCGCGGCGCGAGGTCGCTATCGAGTTTCGCGTGACCGCGACGGAAGCGATCACCGATCTGGGCAACGAGCCGCGACAAGTTCGCCTGAAGCTTCGATTGGAAGGCGTGGACGAATTCCGCTTCCAGATGCGGCCGAACCAACCGAAGGTGAAGATTACCGACGCCCGCATCGGCTACCACAACGGCCTGTTCTATGTTTCGCTCGACTCGGTCGGCCTGGAGCCAAGCGAGATCGCTCAGGTGTTCGACTTCCGCGCAAGCGAAATCTACGCCGCCGGCCGCGAACTACTGTGGGAAGAAGTGAAGCCGAAAGAGCCTCCCGCGAACGACCCTCCGGCATGAGTTCGCAACACATCACCCTCTGACAACATCCTCACCGAACCGCTTCCTCAATGCGGCCAACCCGGACGTCGATCACCACGGTCCGATGATTCGGCATCCCGGTAGCGACTTGCGAAGTTCCTCCACCCCGGTCTTCGTCGTCCGACTAAAGCCCTTCAGTTCGAGTGAAGTGAGGTTTGTCAGGAGAGCCAACTCCTTCAACCCAGCGTCGGTGATCGCGGTCGGGTCGATCGCGAGTGACTTGAGGCTCTTCAGACGCGCGAACGCCTTCAAATCCTTGTCGGTCAGGGTGCCGTACGCTCCCACCTCAAGTGTGGTTAGATTTTTCAACGGGGCCAACTCCGCGATGCCCGCTCCCGTAATCTGGGGGTTGTTGGCCAGGTTGAGTGAGGTGAGGGTGGTCAGGGGAGCGAGTTCCTTCAGATCCTGATCGGTCAATCCGGTGCTGAGCAGACGCAAGGTTGTCAAGCGCTTCAGTCCAGTGAGTTCTCTCAGGTCGACCGGCTTGAGTTGACTGCTGGACAGGTCGAGGGTGTCGAGGCGTTCCAGGGCGGAGAGTGCCTTCAACCCTTCTCCGCGCGCAGCGTCGGTACCTCCCACGCTGAGAGACGTCAAGTTCTTCAATGCGGTCAGTTCTTTCATCCCGTTGGCTGTGATCTTGGTGTAGGGGAGGGTGAGGGATGTGAGTCTTTTCAGGGCGACGAGTTCCCTCAGGCTCGCATCGGTAATTGTGGTTCCGGTCAGGTCGAGCGAGTTGAGCGAAGAGAGTTTCGCAATTTCCTTGGCGCCTGAATCGGTCAGCTTGGTTTGATCCAGATGTAGTGTTGTGAGGTTCTCGAGTCCCCTCAGTTCGCGCACGTCGGTGTCCCCGATTGTGGACCCGCTCAAGCTGAGCGAGGCGAGGTGTTTCAACTTGGCCAGTTCGGACAGCCCCGCTCGCCCCACTTGGATGGGGGATGTCTGCCCTTGCGACTGATAGCTCCACAAGTGAACGGCGGTGAGTCGAGGCGCTGTGGTGAGGTCTTTCAGGAGGGTGTCGGTCGCATCGACCGTGTTCAACCGTTGAGCCCAAATGGTGAAAACCGTGAGGTTCTTGGCGCCGAGCAGGACACGGACTTGCTTAGGGTCGAGGGAATTATCTGACACGGAAAGCCCAAAGGGGACTTCAACCGCAGGGAGTGCTTTGAGGTCAAAGGGGTTGGGGTGAGCGTTCATGAAGGCGAACCCTGGGACCGCGTTCTTCAGCCCCTCGGGTCTGCCAGCGAAGACCCCGTTGTCCTCGCTGATCCAACCGGCTTGGAAGCCTTGCTTCTGCCAGGCTTCGATGGTCGCCTGATCGATCGGCTTGTACACCTTCGGAGTTGGCGGTACGAACTGTTCTTCGTCTGACTTGGGTGCGCTGGGCGGATCGGACGGTACCTCCGCAGGCCGGCAACCAGCGCAGATCACCATCGCCACAAACAAGAAGCACCTGTACATAAACATTCCGTGGTTGGAAGTTGTGCGGTTCGGAAACAGGGAGGCGTGAACCCCGCACAGCTTGCTGTTCTCGGTTAGCTTACGCCCCGACGCTCACTTCGCCACGCCAAACTTGTAGATCGTGGTCTGCTTGTAAGTTTCGCCCGGCTTCAAGATCACGTTCGACTTGTCCTTCCACTCCGGCCGGTTGATCGAGTCGGGGAACTTCTGAGCTTCCAGGCAGAAGCCGTTGTACTGCGCGTACTTCACGCCGCCCTTGCCGATGTTCGTGCCGTCCAGGAAGTTG
Organism: Planctomycetia bacterium; assembly: GCA_022616395.1. Taxonomy (GTDB): domain Bacteria; phylum Planctomycetota; class Planctomycetia; order Gemmatales; family Gemmataceae; genus Gemmata. The sequence goes on from JAKEEV010000822.1 coordinate 8,527, forward strand.
CCCGTGTAGAGTTGCAAGCCCGGTTCCGTTGTGAACACTTCCATCACGCGGCCGCTCTTTGGTTCAACCACCTTCGCGGCGAACTCCGGACGCGCGGAGTTCCCCTTATCCAGTACGAAGTTCAGATCGTAGCCCACCGGCTTTCCTCCAGCCTTCTCCAGATCCTGCCCGATGGCTTTGGGCTTGGTGAAGTTGAACGGAGTGTCCGCGACTGGCTCAATCTTGCCGGTGGGAATGAGTGTCTCGTCGGCCGGCGTGTAGTTCTTCGCGGCGATTGTCAGTTCGTGACTCTTGATGTCGCCCGCGTTGTGACCCGCGAGGTTGAAGTAACTGTGATGAGCCAGGTTGCAGATGGTTGTCTTGTCAGTCGTCGCTCGGAAGTCGATCACGATCTCGTTGTTATCGGTCAACGTGTAACTGACGGTCACCGATAGCCGACCGGGATAGCCTTCTTCTCCGTCGGGGCTGGTGTAAGTGAACTTCACGCTTGGTCCGGTCGTGGTCAGGCTCGGTTCGCCCTTCCAGTATTTCTTGTCGAAGCCTTCCTTGCCCCCGTGGAGGTGGTTCGGGTCGTTGTTCGTCGCGAGCGTGTACTCCTTGCCGTCAAGCGTGAACTTGCCCTTCGCGATGCGGTTGGCACAGCGGCCGGCGTTCGTTCCGAAGAACGGGTGGCCCTTGAGGTACTTGTCGAGGTTCTCGTAACCGAGCGCGACATCGGCCGTCTTGCCGTTCTTGTCGGGAACGTGAATCTCGGTGATGATCGCGCCGTATTCGATGCACTTCACCACCATGCCGTTCTTGTTGATGAGCTTGTATTGCGTGACGATGGGGCCGGGAATTGTCTTGCCAGCCTTGTTCTTCGTGTTCGGCATCTTGCCGTACTTCTCCTGTTCGTATGCCGGGCCGGTGACGGCCATCGGTTGTGCTTCCGCAAGCGGAGGGTTGATACCTCCTGTTAAACCGACAACGATGGCGACAACGAACATCATGGGGAGAGCGCGACTCATGGCGGAATACTCCTGTGGGTGACCGAACGGCGACATGCTATCCGCGAAGAGCGATTCGGGGAAGCGGCTGACCTGTCGAACGTCATTTCTGGGAAAATGGTTCTGCCACTTCACACGCACGCTGCACTAATCAGGTAGATGGCAAGCGGAGGTGAGGCGAATGCCACAAGCTGAAGGTGTCGTGAAGTTCATTCGCGGAGCCGCGAGTACGTGTGCGGACGAAGTGCCGGACGCGGAGTTGCTTCGCCGATTCGCTTCCGCACGCGACGAGCAAGCGTTTCGCGCAATCGTTTCGCGTTACGGGCCGGTGGTGTGGGCGGTGTGTCGGCGACTGGTGCGCAATCACCACGACGCCGAAGATGCATTCCAGGCCACGCTGCTAGTCTTCACGCGAAAAGCCAGTGAGTTACACACCGAAGCCGCAATTGGAAGCTGGCTCTACGCAGTCGCGTATCGAGTGGCTTCTCGCGTGCGTTCTTCGCGTACCCACCCCCCAACCCCCTCCCTGCAAGGAGGGGGAGTGAGTGCGGAACCGGCTGATTCGCGTTCTGGTGCTCTGGATGAACTCACAGTCAGCGAAGCCGAAAGCGCGCTTCACGAAGAACTCGCCCGGCTGCCGGAGAAGTACCGCGCTCCGCTTGTGCTCTGCTGCCTCGAAGGACTTTCGCGCGACGAATCCGCAACTCGACTCGGCTGGTCAGCCAATCGAGTCAAGCACGGTCTGGAACGCGGGCGTGAGATTCTTCGTTCGCGGCTGGCTCGTCGTGGAATCTCGCTCGGCCTTCCGTTGCTGACAACGCTCCTCGCATCGTCCGCGGGAATCGCTTCGCCACAAGTGATCGAAGCAACTGTTCGCCAGGCAACCGGAACTCCGCCGCCGGTTGCGATTTCTTCCCTTGCAAACGGAGTGAATCGAACCATGTGGATAGCCAAGTGGAAATGGGCCGTCGCGGGTTGCGTGGCTCTCGTGCTCACCGCCGGTGGAACGCTCGCCGCGGTGTTTCGCGACGCGCCGCCCGAATCGCCCGCGGCTCCGGTCGTGAAGCTGGTGCCAATCTTCGCGCCGGTTGCAGTCGAACCGAAGGCAGCACCCGAACCGAAGAAGGAACCGCCAAAACCCGCGTGGGATGTCGCGACTGAGTATCTGCAACTCATCATCGACGGCAAGCCGGAGCAAGCAAAGAAGCTCGGCGACAACCTCGGCGAGCGGTACATCAAGGAGCTTCAAGTCGCCGGGCTGAAGCGGGTGAGGTTCGCGGCGATCGTGATGAACGATTCGCGTGTGATGGTCATCACCGAGCGAGCGAAGTTGAAACGCCAACCCAACGCGGAGCCGGAAGACAATCACGTCACCGTTACCCTGGAGCGCAAGGACGCGGACTCGCCGTGGCGGGTGATCGAGAACGATGTTACCGACCCGGAAGGGAAGCTGCCCCGCGAGATCGGCCGCTACCTGGCCGGCGAATACGACTTCAAACCGGACCCGAAGAAGGACAAACCCGAACCGAAGAAGGACGAGAAGGAGCCGAAGGCGCTGAAACCGACCTGGGAGCTGGCGGTCGAGTTCCTGAAACTCGCGATAGCCGAGAAGACCGACGAGGCGCTGAAGTTGGTCGTACCCGGCACTGTCTCCGAGAACAAGATCGGCGAAATCAAGCGGGCTGGCATCACGGGAACGAAGCCCGTCGTGATACTCATCAACGAGAAGCGGATCGAAGTCGCGTTCGAGCAGCAACAGATCCGGAACGACGACCGCCCGGTCACGGGTCACCTCGTCCTGATGCTCGTGAAGTCCAAAGACGGCGTATGGCTGGTGAAGGACGTCGACTTTGAATCCGCGGATTGGGGGAATGCCCGACCCGGCGACTACCTCGGCGGCAAGTACGACAAGTAGCCCACGAAACAGGAACACAGGGCTTCCGCCCTGTGCTAAATAAGCCGGCCGCTCCGCGGCGAAGAATTGGGGCCGGTTGTCTTTCGCCCCGGAGGGGCCGTCTTTCGTAGCACAGGGCGGAAGCCCTGTGACCCAAATCGTGTATCCTGAAGGCGAGTGCCTCCGCGTGAGGCGCTCGCCTTAATGCGTTTACCCAGCCGGCTCACGCCGGCGGTTCGACAGGATCACACATGCCCTCCGATGTTCTCGACACGCCCGAATCCGCTTACGAACTCGTCACCACCGGAAGCGGCCCGCGCGGTTCGCTGCCGCTGACGGATGAACTCCTGCGACACGCGCCAAGCGGCGATCTGTTCGGCTGGACGCAGAACGTCGGCATGGGCTGGAATCCCGCGCTACTCGGCGGGAAAGAGTTCACCATTATCAGCACGCACGGCGGACTACGCGCGGAAGATGGCACGCCAATCGCGCTCGGCTTCCACTCTGGTCACTGGGAAGTGGGCCTTCTGGTGAAGGCCGCGGCGGAAGAATTCGCACGGCTGAGGTGCGTTCCGTTCGCAGGCGCAGTAACCGACCCGTGCGACGGCCGCACGCAGGGCACCGCGGGCATGTACGACAGCCTTCCGTATCGCAATGATTCAAGTCAGGTGATGCGCAGACTCATGCGCTCTCACCCCACGCGCGCGGGAGTGATGGGGGTTGCCACATGCGATAAGGGACTCCCCGCGATGATGATGGCTCTTGCCTCTCAGCGCGATCACCCGACGATTCTTGTTCCCGGCGGAGTGATGCTCGCAGGGGAAGCCGACCACGAAGACACCGCGAAGGTGCAGACCATCGGCGCACGCTACGTGCATGGCGAAATCAGCATTGGGCAAGCAGCGGACGCCGGTTGCCATGCGTGTGCTTCGCCCGGAGGAGGCTGTCAGTTCCTCGGCACCGCGGCCACGTCGCAAGTGATCGGCGAAGCACTTGGGTTAAGCCTGCCGCACTCGGCGCTCGCGCCGTCGGGCCAACCCATCTGGCTCGACATGGCGAAGCGATCGGCCCGCGCGCTGTTCAATATGTCGACTCGCGGAGTGAAGACTCCGGACATCCTGACGGAAGCGGCGTTCAAGAACGCGCTGGCCGTGTTCGCGGCCTTCGGAGGAAGCACGAACTTGCTTCTGCACACACCCGCGATTGCGTTTCATGCGGGCATCAAGCGCCCGACCATCGAAGACTGGACGTACTTCAACCGCAGAGTTCCTCGACTCGTCGATGCGCTCCCCAACGGTCCGATGAACCACCCCACGATGCGTGTCTTCCTCGCGGGCGGCGTTCCCGAAGTCATGCTGCACCTGCGCGAACTCGGTTTGCTTCAACTCGACGCTCTCACCGCGAGCGGCGAAACACTCGGAAGCAATCTCGACTGGTGGGCAAAGTCCGAACGCCGCGTGCGGCTGCGCGAATTGCTGACAGTGCGAGATAAAGTCGATCCCGATACGGTCATCATGTCGCCGGACGCGGCCCGCAAGCACGGTCTCACCAGCACAGTCACATTCCCGCGCGGGAACCTCGCGCCGGAAGGAGCCGTCATCAAATCGACCGCGATTGACCCTTCGGTTGTGGACTCCGACGGCGTGTATCGGAAGACCGGCCCGGCGAAGGTTTTCATCCGCGAACGCGACGCGATCAAGGCGATCAAGGGAGAAGGCGAACGCAAGGTTGTCGCGGGTGATGTGCTGGTGCTGTGTTGTCGCGGGCCGATGGGCAGCGGGATGGAGGAAACTTATCAGGTGACAAGCGCGCTGAAGCACTTGAAGTGGGGCAAGCAAGTCGCGGTGATTACGGATGCTCGCTTCAGCGGCGTGAGTACCGGCGCGTGCATCGGGCACGTTTCGCCGGAAGCTCTGGCTGGCGGGCCGCTCGGCAAGCTCCGCGACGGCGACCTCATCCGCATCGTGATCGACCGCAACAAGCTGGAAGGCTCGGTTGACCTGGTCGGCGATGCGAGCGGCGACTTCGGCCCAGACTGGGGCGCAGCGGAGTTACTTCGCCGCGCTCCGCGACCGGACCTGGCCGCTGATCCTTCGCTTCCCGCCGATACGCGACTCTGGGCCGCGCTTCAACACGCCAGCGGCGGCGTCTGGGGCGGCTGCGTCTATGACGCGGATGCGATTGTGGCGAAACTCGCGGAGGCGAAGCGATGACTGAAGAGGAATGGCAGAGCCCGAATCCAAATCATCTGCTCCAGGACATTGCAGCCTCGATTACTTTGCGGAAGGCGCTGCTACTCGGGGCCGCCGCTTGCCATCGACTTGCGCAGTGGAATTGCTTTCCACAAGCGAAAGCTGCAATCGATATCGCCGAAGCGCGGGCGGACGGGCTCGTCAACGATGAAGACTGGCAGATTGCCTACCAATCCGTCTACGACGCACGCGAAGCCGCTGGGCGGATGGTGCTAAGTGATCCCGACTCTGAGGAACCGAACGATGGCAATGCGATGTACTTCGCCGTCGAAGCAGCAGTGGCACTCCTTGATTCGAGCCAAGGTTCGCTGCACGTTGCTTCAATGACGCTCTGGGCATGCCGCCGGGCAATTCGCTGCGGCGATCATAGTCCTGAACGCCAAGCGACACACTCCGAGTGCAAGCATCAGTGCGATCTCGTCCGAGACATCTTCGGGAACTTATTCTGCTCTGGGACCTTCTCTCCAGAGTGTCGGACTGACACCGCGGTGTCACTGGCACGTCAGATGTACGAAGCGCGCGACTTCTCCCTCATGCCGATTCTGGCGGATGCGCTTCAAGACGCTGGGTGCGATATCGACGACATCCTCAACCACTGCCGCGACACAAACCAGGTTCACGTGCGCGGATGCTGGGTTGTTGACCTCGTTCTGGGGAAGGAATGACGATAGGCTATGAGTGAGGAGGGAAAAGCATGACTGTGAAAGCACCAGCGCGACCGGATCGGCCATTCCGGTTCACTCTCAAGCAGTACTACGAACTGGGCAAACTCGGTTACTTCGACGGCAAGCGCGTGGAACTCATTTACGGGGAGATCGTCGAAATGAGCCCGACCGGATGGCCGCACTCGCTTTGCGTCGGATTGGTCTCCGAAGTTCTCGCGCAGGTGTTCGCCACCGGTTTTTGGGTACGTCCCCAGCAACCATTCCCAATCACAGGAAGCGCACTTGTTTCGGAACCGGAACCGGATGTTGCTGTGATTCCCGGCAAGCTGCGTGACTACACCGACCACCCCACGGTCGCGGCTCTGCTCGTTGAAGTCGCCGATGCCACGCTCTCCTACGATCTCACGACGAAGGCCGAGATGTACGCGACCGCGAACGTGCCGGAGTATTGGGTGTTGGATGTGGAGAACCGCGCGTTGCACGTGTTCCGCGATCCCGCTCCACTTCAGACAGAACTCGAAGCAACCGCGTATCAAACGCACCTCACACTCTCCCCCGCGGATCACGCCTCGCCGCTGGCCGCACCGAATGTGTCGATTCTCGTAAGCGATCTGCTGCCATAGCTGCGAAACGTAGAATCACTTCATGTCAGACGAGGCTCCGAAGAAAAAGAAGAAGCGGCCGTTCTGGCGCAAGCGCGTTCGGCGATCCACCTCCGCGGGCGAACATACGCCCGTGATGCTCGCGGAGGTGCTCGCCGCGCTCGATCCCAAGCCGGGGCAAGTCGTCGTGGATTGCACGCTCGGCTTCGGTGGGCACGCGAGCGAATTCTTGAAGCGGATTTCGCCCGATGGACTCTTGATCGCGACCGATCTCGATTCCGCGAACGAACCGGCGCGCGCGAAGCTCGAAACCGTGGGCGGGCTGTTCGCGCTGCATCACACGAACTTCGCCGGGCTGCCGAATGTGCTCGCGGCCGAAGGTGTGGAAGCCGTCAATGGCTTGCTCGCCGATCTGGGCATGTCGAGTATGCAAGTGGACGACCGCGACCGCGGCTTTTCCTTCATGCGCGACGGGCCGCTTGACATGCGCATGGACCGCAGTCGCGGGCGCACTGCCGCGGAGCTTCTCAACACGCTGTCGGTGGAAGAACTGACCGCGTGCTTCCGCGAACTGGGCGACGAACCTCAAGCGGAAGTCATCGCCAACGCGATTGTGAAAGAGCGAAGCGCAAAACCCCTTGAACGCACAAAGCAATTGCGGGAACTGATCGACCGCGCTGCCCCGGTGCGCATTGACCGCACGCCCGGCGCGCCACCCGAACGCAAGCAACTCCTCGCACCGGCCACGCGAGTCTTCCAGGCGCTGCGAATCCTCGTCAACCGCGAACTCGCGAACCTTCAGCAACTGCTTCGCGTGCTGCCATCCATCCTGAAACCGGGCGGAGTGGCCGCGATCATCAGTTTCCACAGCGGCGAGGACCGGCTGGTGAAGTCCGCGTTCCGCGACGGTCTGCGCGCTGGCATTTACGAAGCGATTAGCGAAGACCCAGTGCGCCCAACGTTCGACGAACGGCGAGCAAACCCGCGCTCACGCTCCGCCAAACTTCGCTGGGGACGACGCACAGGCGAACGGCCGGCGTAAGCCGGCTGGTGAGACAAGTACCATTCACCAGCCGGCTCACGCCGGCCGTTCGCCCAGATCACTTCTTCGCGTGCAGGTCGGCGACGAAGTTCCAGTTCACGACGTTGAACCACGCGTTCACGTAGTCCGCGCGCTTGTTTTGGTACTTCAGGTAGTAGGCGTGTTCCCACACATCGCAACCCAGGATCGGCGTCATGCCCTCCGTCACGGGGTTGTCCTGGTTGGCAGTTTTGACAATTGCCAGTGGCTTGTCCTTACCCTTCACCAGCCAAGCCCAACCGCTGCCGAACTGAGCGAGCGCTGCGGCCACGAATTCCTTCTTGAAGCCGTCCATGTTGCTGAAACTGCCCTCGATGGCCTTCAAGAGTTCGCCCTTCGGTGCCCCTCCGGCGCCGGTTTTGGCCATCATCTGCCAGAACCATGTGTGGTTGAGGTGTCCGCCCCCATTGTTGCGCACGGGCATTTGCAGGTCCGGGGGCAGCTTCTTGTAGTCGCGCACAACTTCGACGATGGGCTTGGCGAGCCAGTCCGGGTGCTTCGCGAGCGCCTTGTTGAGGTTATCCACATAAGCCTGGTGGTGGCGGTCGTGGTGAATTTCCATCGTCTTGGCGTCGATGTGCGGTTCGAGCGCATCGAACGCATACGGCAACTTGGGCAGCGTGAAGCCCTTCGGATCCTGAGCGGTGAGGAACGATGGAACGAACAGAGCGGAGGCACCAGCGGCAGTGGAACGGAGCAGTTCGCGGCGGGTAAGCATGTGTGTAAGCTCCTGCGGGGAGAATGAGTGGGCGAGAACTGAGGCGCCAGGACTATGGTAGCGAGTTCGCCAGGAGGATGCTGCAACGAAGCGGCTTGCTTGGCGAGATGGAGACCCAACGCGATTGGGGGTGTAACCAAGTTTTCTGGGTCTTGACCCAGCCGGCTAACGCCGGCGGTTCAACGGGGCTTTGTCGAACCGCCGGCGTTAGCCGGCTGGGTGGTGAGTTACCCAAGAAAAACTGGATACAGCCCGCGATTGGTCTGACTGTCGGTTCCACAGTTGCCCCGCGGCATGCACACGGTACACTGGGCTTACATCTTCTTACTTTTGGAGTTCTCTCAGTGACCCCACGAACTAGCGTCTCCTCGCATCTTCAAGCGAACCGGTCGGCTCGGTGCTCCGCGGTTCGAGTTCTGGTGTGTGGCTTGCTTCTGTTGAGCATCTTTACGCTGGCGGCGTGTTCAAAACCCCAGCCAACGACTGAGCCGGTGAAGGTGGTAAATCAACCGCAACAACCACCGCAGCAACCGCGGGATCCCAAGAAGGGAGGATTGGACGTAACGAAACTTCCGCTCGATCGGGTCAGTGGGAGTTTCCTCGGTGGTGGACCGCAAACCAAAGCGGCCTCGGAAGCGCTGATGACGAAGTACACGGCTGCTCTGGTAGGCTCCTGGACGGCCGATCTGGGCAACGGCGTGACGGAGGAACTGACATACAACGCCGACAACTCGTACACGGCCACCCGCAAGGGACCGGAACCGAAAAATGCCAGCGGTACGTACTCCGTCACTGGACTGGTCGGCGGCAAGGGTCTGAAGTTAACGCTCGAATCCGCAACCGGCTCGCGAACGGTCACCGCCATCTTCGAGGGCGACGAGTTGCTTCACCCCAGCTTCCAACCCGGCATCACCGCGGTCTTCCGCAAGAAACAGTAATCGTAGGACAGGTTCCCAGCCTGTCATTGCTTCAGACAGGCAAGATGCCTGTCCTACGAAGAGTTCACGCCGGCTTGACCGCGAACACCCGAGCGCTGGCGGCGAACTCATTCGCGTCGCAACAACTCAGAAGATCGGTCAGTTCGTCGTGAACGCTCGCCGAAGCAGGAGTTGGTTCAGTGTCGCAGCAACTCTGTGAATCCGCGATTCGCTGCTCATCGGCAATCGGAAGCGACTTGCTCTGGGAACTCGCCCCGGCCGAAGCGCAGCCACAGCCTGAAGTCTCGACCTTGGCGTAAGCATTCAAGTCCTTCTTCGCGTCGATTACCTGCACCGCGGCAAAGCCGGCTTCCCGAAGTCGTCGCTCGTACTCATCCGCGACCAGCGCTCCGGCCACGCACCCGGTATAAGCGGCCACGCTCTTGGCCAACTCATCGGGAAGCGGCTTCTTGAGCACGATATCGGAGACCGCCACGCGCCCGCCGGGCTTGAGTACGCGGAACATCTCGCGGAAGACCGCGGACTTGTCCGCCGCGAGGTTGATGACGCAGTTGGAGATCAGGCAATCCACGGAGTTGTCTGGCAACGGCAGAGATTCCATGTTCGCGAGGTGGAACTCGACGTTGGTCTGTTCGCCGGTACTCGCCAGTTTCTCCGCGCTGCGGCGAGCGCGAGCGATCATTTCGGGCGTCATGTCGATGCCGATGGCGCGGCCACTTAGGCCAACCTTGCGTGAGGCGAGAAACACGTCGATGCCACCACCGCAGCCGAGATCGACCACGACTTCGCCCGGCTTCAGATTGGCCATCGCGGTCGGGCTTCCACACCCCAACCCCATGTTCACCTCCGCCGGCAGCTCGGCGAGTTCTTCAGGTGTGTAACCGAACGCCTCGGCCACCGCACGCACACCGGCGGATTCGCCGGTTAACTTGCTGGCCGCCACCGCCCCATACTTCGCGCGCACCGCATCGGTTATTGGCTCAGACATGGTCGCCTCCTCACAAGTTCGGTTCGATTCAACACAGATCGGCGACCAACTCCTTGAGCCGCTTCAGCCCTTCCGGGTTGACACAGTAGCAGACCCGCGGGCCGTCGATCTCGCCCTGAATCAGCCCCGCGTCCTTGAGTACCTTCAAGTGCTGAGAGACGGTTGACTGGGCCAGTTCCGTTGCTCCGACAAGTTCACCACAGACGCACCCCCCGCGCTCGACGAGCAGCCGCAAGAGCTGGACGCGTGCCGGGTGAGCCACCGCCCACGCCAGAGCCGCCAACTCGCTGTCGTCTTCCGAAGGAGGCGACGAACGGGAACGTGCCATGACGGACACTCCAAAATCGTTGATCGCCGATTAACGATATACAGACGGGATCGGGAAGTCAACAGGAGAGCGCCTCGGCGAAAGAGTCGCAGGGGCAGTGTGGAGGAACGGAGTCGTGTCTTTGTTTTTCAGCCCGAAGGGCTGGGACTACTGAGCCTGGGGCAACCAACTGATTGCAACGATCACAGGTTCCGTCGTCGGTAGAGGATGCGTGCAGCGTTGATCATGAGTTTGCACCACACCCACCGCTCGAC
>JAKEEV010000823.1 GCA_022616395.1 Planctomycetia bacterium
GGCACATGCGCTTCTCTCACCGACTCCTGACCCTCTCGTCTCGCCGCGCGGTGGCGATTACAGTTGTGCTTTCGCATTTGCTTGCCGCAACCGGGCTGCCGGTTCCTGCCCTCCGACAATCCGCGACCGCGAAGACTGGTTCTCCACATCCCTGTCAGGATCGCCCCTGCGGATGTTCGACCACGGAGCAAGCCTGGGGCGACTGTTGCTGTTTCACGCAGAAAGAGAAACTCGCCTGGGCTGCGGATCGCGGAATCGTGATGCCGGATCACGTTCGCTCGGCGGACGAGTCTCGCAAGACCAAGCTCAGCACTTCAAAGCCATCTTGCTGTTCCGTGAACGTGGACCGCGAGCCGCAGCAGCCGAAGTGTGCGGCCTTGCGCTGTGAACATGAGCACGCGGCTTGTCTGTCGGCTCCAACTTCCTCGTGTTGCGAACACAAAGCACCCGAACCGGCCCAACCAGCCCCAGCCGAACCAATCATCCACTGGATCGTGTTGGCCTTCGCTCAGCAGTGCCGAGGGGAAGGGCCAGCGGGGCTACTCAAACTCGAAGTGCTCGTTGCTCCCGATTTCAATTCCCATCCGCTCGCAACTCTGACACCTATCGACTTGCTCGATTCCTTCAATAGCCGAGTCACGTCTCACACACATCACCCGCCAACTCCCCCTCCACGGCTCTGCTGACCGCGTCCTATCTGCTGACCTTTGCGGTTCAGAAGAGTGATCGCGCACTGTCTCGCGGACGAGCGTCCGCGTCAGGTGAAGCGGTCGCGTCCGCGAGGCCGTCCACATACTCCACCGATTTCCGGGCCGGCATCAGTCGGTGTCCGCTGACGATTCATCATCCTGGAGATACACAATGACCCGGCGTCGAGCCTTCACACTGATTGAACTCCTTGTCGTCATCGCGATCATCGCGATTCTGATCGGGTTGCTTCTGCCTGCGGTGCAGAAGGTGCGCGAAGCCGCAGCGCGCCTGAAGTGTCAGAACAATCTGAAGCAACTCGGACTGGCGATGCACAATCACGAGGTCGCGATGGGCGCATTCCCGCAAGCGCGTAACCCGTGGCCACTGGTCCACTCCGGCGTGTCGCGCTTGCTCCCCTACGTCGAACAGGAGAGTTTGCAGAAGCTGGTCGATTACACCACGCCGATTTCGAGTCCGCAGAATGTCGCTGCGTCGCAGTTTCGCGTGAATCTCTTCAACTGCCCCAGCGATCCGCAAAACGGGCAAGTGCCGGGGATGACCGACTTCGGGACGAACTATGTCGCCAACAATGGAAGCGGAACCATCGGCTTCGGACTGATCGCCTCCGGCGACGGGATGTTCACCCAAAGGCCCATCAAGCACGGAGACATTCAGGACGGCACTTCGAACACGGCCGCGTTCAGCGAAAGCACGCTGGGCAACGGTCAGGTGCCCGCAAGCGCGGCGGGAGCTGACCCGCGCCTGGTTGTGTTCGAGATTCCCGGCGGAGCTGACCCAACGCCCGCCGTCTGCGAAGCGGGAGCAACCGGAACCGGAACGTTCTCTCCGCGTCGTGGAGGGAAGTGGATTGATGGGCATTACGGCAACACGCTCTACAACCACTTCTACACCCCCAACCCGGTCGGGAGGTGGGATTGCGGCAACGGCAGCCACAATAAGGGATTGTCAACCGCGCGCAGTTACCACAGCGGAGGCGTGAATCTGTTGCTGTGCGATGGCTCGGTGCGGTTCGTCCGGGACTCGGTTTCGCTCCCCACCTGGCGGGCGTTAAGTACACGAAACGCAGGTGATTTGCCGGGAAATGACTTCTAATTATTGTCGGACAAATTTTTGTGTGATATTCTCCGCCCGCAACCGCCAACGGTTCGCGGGCGGTTTCGTTATAACTTTTGAGCAGGCGGGAGAACCTCTGGTGAGCGCTGGACAACGGACCGGAGGTGGGACTAAGGTGAATGGACCGACTGATTCCCCCGTCTGAACTGCCGGACTGCCGCGTGACCCGTGAACCGGAGCCACCCCTCCCCGATGAGGAGGCCGAATGGATACGGGCCGCTCAAGCCGGCGACCGATCAGCGTTCGCGCGGTTGGTTGAACGCTACTGGGACCGACTTTACCGCTGGCTGTATCACCTGGCACGCGACAGACACACCGCCGAGGACCTGACGCAGGAAACCTTCCTCAAAGCGCTGGCCGCGGTGAAGACGTTTCGGGCCGGCAGTAACTTCCGGGCGTGGGTGTTCCGAATCGGGCACAACAACTTCGTGAATCAGAAGCGATCCGAACGGCGCACGAAACACCAACTGCCGGAAGATGCAGTGGCTCCCGAGGGGAATAGCGCTGAATTGAGCGCGGAGAACCGAGAAGCGGTGGAGACGGTGAGTCAGGCGGTCTCGGAGTTGCCGACCGACTTCCGGGCGGCACTCCTGCTGCGAGTGTACGAAGGACTTTCCTTCCGCGAGATCGCCAAGGCACTACACACCACGGAGGAAACCGCCCGGTGGAGGGTGTTCAAGGCCCGACAGAAGTTAATGAAGGTACTCTCGCCGGAGCTGCTCCCGCCAGGAGCGGTTTCCGAAGAGATCAAAGAGTAATGGCCACAAAAAAGCACAAAGGGCACAAAAGGAAGAACGGAGTTGAGAGGTTCTGAACCCAAACTTCTGCCTTGGTTTTCTTTTGTGCCCTTTGTGCTTTTTTGTGGCCATTCTGATTTTGCGGTGAAGACATGGACTGCCAGGCTGTTCAGAACCTGATACTCGGACTGCCCGATCCGCGGGAGCTGTCTCCGACGTTGCGCGCTCATGTGTTGGAATGCCAGGCGTGCAGCGCGTGGGCGAAGCAGGCCGCCCGGTTGGAATCGCTCCTTGCTCAGTTGCCAGTTCCTCCTGCTCCCAGCGAGAAGAAAGAGGCGATGCTTGAGGAGCTGACTTCCTCTGGCCCGGTTATCACGCGTGTCCCCACTGTTCGCCCCGATCACACCGGCGTCTGGCTCGACGCGGCCGGGCGAGTCTTGCGGAAGAACACGGCTTACATCGGAGGATTGGCGGCCGCGATTCTGCTGGTGATTGGCATTTACTGGTTGTGGCCGAACAAGCAGACGCCGCCAGTCGCGGAAGCGACTCAGGATCATCCGCTCTTGAAGAATCTGGTCGCTCACGACATCGCTTTGGCTCGTGCCAGCACCCCGGCGAAGCGATTCGAGATTCTCGGCGGGATGGCGGACGACCTTGCGGTTGAGACCCGCGGGATGGCTCGCATTGCGTCGGCCGATGAACTGAAGCGAATGGCCGGGTGGTATCAGAAGGTGGTGAACGAAGGGATCATTCAGCAGGCGAAGGACGAGGCCAACCGGCACATGATGACCGACGCCGAGAAGAAGAACGTGTTCGGCGCGCTGGCAGCGAAATTGGAAACAGACGCAAACGAAGCCGAGCGAATGATGGCGGAATCTCCGCAAGAAGCACAACCAGCGCTCAAGCGGATGGCGGAGACTGCCCGCGAAGGGCACAAGACACTGCGGACGCTGTTTGCTTCCCTCGCGTCCTGGGTGGGCGATCAAGCCCCATCTCCACCTCCCGCTCCGCTGACTGCGGATGACAGAATTCGACTGCTCAAGGCCAATGGTCAGCTCATCGACAACCTTGTTAATCAGAGCATCGAGCTGTCTCGTGCTGGGGACTCGGAGAACCGAGCGATTGCCTGTCGGAAGACCGCCCAATTGCTCGCGGCCGCAGCGGAAGTCGCAGCGACCAAACAGGAAGCCGAGCGGGTCGCTGTTCTGACCAGGCTCTTCCACAAGGTTGTTCGTGATGGACTGATTCCGACTCTCGGCGACTGGAAACGCGGCGTACCGCCCGAATCCCCTTCGGCTCTTCGGCTGGCGGCCTTGCGCAACGAAGTGCCCAATGACGTGATCAATCTCAAGTCTGCAATCCCCACTTCCGGCGCGGTGGGTGAGAACCCCAACGTCCGCGACGCCCTCGCCCAACTCGACGAACTCACCGACAAACTCATGACGAAAGAATAGGCACTCGCTGGTGCCGTTCTGGATTGTAGTCCTCACGCTCCGCGTGAGGGAAAGGCACCTCACGCGGAGCGTGAGGACTACAATCTGCAAACCAACTCAGGTCAGCTTCCCCACTACTCCGATCATTGCGGGCCACGAGCAGAACGTTGCGTTCGGGAACTTCTCGCGTATCGTCTTCACCTTGTCGGAGGCACCACCGACGAACACAATCGGGATGTGCTGACGCTTTTTCGCTTCCCACACCCACTCCGCAACTGCTCGACCGTGAGATGGGAGCCGGTCGAGCGAGATCACGACCACATCGGGCAAATATTCGCCCCACTTGTATTCCTGCTCGCTACTCCAGTGTGCGCGGACCTCGTGACCGGCCGCGATCAGTTCCTCGGTCCGCTCGCGGGCTTCCGACTCGTTCCAATGCACGAAGTAGATTCGCACTGCGGTCTCCTATTCCAGATGCTTGAACGTCCAGCCCCTCTCGCGTTCCAGATACTCGGCGATGTGGCGACGGTGGCACTCGCAGAGTTTCTTCTCCGCGCACATCAAGCATACCGGACTCGCGAGACCTTCCAGTCGGTCGAACAGCATCGGCCCGGCAACCGCGAGGAACTTCTCGTAGCGCTCGGGCCAGTTGTCATACTCCATGAACAGGTTGCCCAGTTCCGGCAACGACAGATACCCAACTCCGGCCTTCGCCAACAGTCCGGCGATGCCCTTCTCGGCTTCCTTCGCCTTCGCGTAGATTCCCATGCTTGCCCGGTCGGGTCGAAGTCGCACGTCGATGACTGTCTTCACTCCAGAGGAAGTGAGTAACTTGGTGAACTCGTCCGGCACTCGGCCGCCGTAGCCAATGGTGAACGCGGATTGCCCTGTTTGTGGCATCGCTCTTCTCCTGCCAACAGAATCCGCAAAGTTCTCAAAATCGGCTCAAGTTACACTTCATTCCCGCCGACATCAGGGTACTCAATACATGACGTGGAGTATCTTAATGACCCGGTTCCTTCGCGGGATGGCCCGCGCGATGGTCGAGTCTTTCACGCTGCCGGACCCGATTCTGGAAATCGGCTCCTATCAGGTGGAAGGTCAGGAAGACTTGATCGACCTGCGCGGCCTGTTCGCGGGCCGCGACTACACCGGAGTGGACTTCCGAGCTGGCCCCGGTGTTGATCTGGTTGCCAACGTGGAAGAGCTGCCGCTTCCCGATGCGTCCGTGGGTACCGTGCTGGCCTTCAGCGTCTTCGAGCACGTCAAGCACTTCTGGAAAGGCTTTGAGGAAGTGCGTCGGGTGCTTCGTCCCGATGGCGTGTTGCTCGTGTGCTGTCCATTTTACTTCCACGTTCATGCTTATCCGCACGACTACTGGCGGTTCACACCGGAAGCGTTCGAGTCGCTTTTGGAGCCATACCCGACGCGCGTACTCGGCTGGCATGGCCCCCAGCGCCGACCGCTTAACGTGTGGTGTGCCGCGTTCCGCGAAGAAGCACAGATCCCGACCGCCGAACAATACGCGGCCTACGAACAGAAGTTGAGCGAGTACGCGAAGGAACCGTTAGGTTTTGGTCGCCAGTTGCGGTACGCTCTCGGTCGGCTGTTGTGTGGTCGCCGGCCGTTCGCTCCGCATCTTGATCGCAACAACTGGACGAGTGAACTTCGCACAACCCCGCGACCCGCGAAACGAAACCGGCTCTTGTCATTCGTAACGACACAGATCGTGACCGCTTTCGGCTCTGGCAAGCGGAAGGCGACAATACAGAAGGCCGCGTGAGGTGGCGCAAGCGCACCGTCTTCAAATCGGCAGAATCCGTACACGGGATCGACGCGTATCGAC
>JAKEEV010000009.1 GCA_022616395.1 Planctomycetia bacterium
CGATGTCATCCGCTACCACCAAAAGAGGAACACAGCCGCCACCAAATCCCACAAAAAGCGGCGGCATAAATGCTTGATCTAAACCCGCGCTGTACTGATAGGCGGACGGGTGCGCGGGGTTGAGTACCCGCGTTCCCGTTCGTTTCATTTCGTGGCTTCCTCCAGTACACTCACGGCAATTCCCAATTCGCCCACAAAGGATTGACCCATGATGCGCTGGGTGTTTTTCGTCGCGCTGGTCGCGGGGTTCTACCCAATCACTTTCGTGAAGGCGGACGAGGCCGAGGACAAGGCCGCCAAATTCGCGGAGAGCCTTCGCGGAATCGTCGGACGCGACGACAAGAAACCTGACAAGCCGGTCATTGCCCTGGTGTTGATCGGTGAACGAATCACCGACGACACGCTGAAAGAATTGACGGCCCTGAAAAACCTCCGCACCGTCGGTCTGATTCGCACGAAAGTTACCTCCGCGGGGTTAAAGCATCTCACCAGTTGGACGGACCTCCGAGATCTGACCCTGAGCGATTCCCAGGTGGCGGATGTGAAGCCGCTCGCGGGTATGAAGTCGATTGTCGGTCTTTACCTCGACCGGACACCCCTCACCGACGCGGGGCTAAAGTCGCTCTCCGCGATACCAAACCTTGAGCGACTGGAGTTGTCCGGGACGCAGATCACCGACGACGGGTTGAAGGAACTCGCAGCGCTCAAGAAGCTCAACGACTTGACCCTGGAGGATACGAAACTGACCGGCACCGGGTTCAAGGACTTGGCCGACGTGGAGATTCTTCGTCTGTCGCTTCGGGGCAGTTCGATCACGGACGCGGGGGTCAAGGAGATCGCCAAACAGAAGCGACTCAACATCCTCCATCTATCGCGCACGAAGATCACCGACGCGGGGCTAAAGGAACTTACCGCGACCAAGAGCGAGGTGACCGGGCTTGAACTCGCCGAGACCGCGATCACCGATGCGGGGATGAAGGAAGTCGCGCGCATGACGAAGCTTGGGATTCTGGACCTCTCCGGCACCGCGATCACCGACGAGGGGTTAAAGGAACTTGTCGGGCTGAAGTCTCTGGTTCGCCTGATCGTGCCAAAAACGAAGGTGAGCGATGACGGGGCCAAAGCGTTCGAGAAAGCGATTCCGACCTGTCGAGTCGTTCGCTGAGGCGAGTGGATTGCCCGGAGCCACGGTTTGCTCAGGCATGAAAATGGGAAACTTGGAATAACAGGGCAACTTTTTTGGTTGCCTTCGCGGCACCTCGACCTATCACAGTGAGCGGTTCGTCACTTCGCCCATCTTGCTTCACACCTCGATTTTGGAGTGCGTTCCGATGCTCTCTCGCATGATTCGCAGGTTGCGTTGCGCGCTCATGAAGAGCCGCCCCATTCACCGGCCACAGGCTCGGGTTCTCGGTTTTGAGCAACTCGAAGCTCGCGAGGTACCGGCCACGATCTACGCACTGCTCGCCGGCAACGTGCTGGTCAGTTTCGACAGTGCCACGCCAGGCACGCTCTCGGCTCCAATCTCCATCACTGGCCTCGGAGCGAACCAAACCCTGCGAGGAATCGATTTCCGGCCGCGTACCGGGCAACTCATTGGTAGCGCTGTGACGACAGGAAGCGCGAACAACTCGATTGTGACCACCTACCGGATTGATCCAACGACCGGAGCTGCGACTCTCATCGGCGCAACCGCTGCGGCTTTGGCCGGAGCTGGGGATGTTCCGAGCGGCTACGACTTCAACCCGACCGTGGACCGCATTCGGTACGTCAATTCCAACAACGAGAACGCGCGGTTCAACCCCAATGACGGCACTCTGGCCGGCAACGACACGGACCTGACGTTCACCACGCCGGCGACTGGCCCGATCGTCGGCGAGGCTTACGACCGCAACACCGACCGCCAGATTCCGACCACGACGGGATTCCCAACCACCCTCTACGGCATCGACAGCGTTGCCAACATGCTGGTTGTCCAGGGTGGTTTGAACAGCGCGGGTCCAGGAGGGCCGAACGGTGGGGTGATTACAGCCATCGGCGCGCTGGGATTCAATCTGGACGATACGCTGGATGCCGGTTTCGACATCATGGAGAGTATTGACGGCACACTCAACAACGGTGGACTGGGCACGGCATTTACGGTGTTCAGTGTTGGCGGAATCGCGAGGCTCTACACGATCAATCTCACCACCGGAGCCGCGACATTCGTCGGGGCTTTGGGCAACAACGCCGTCTCGCAAGTGTTCGGCATCGCGGCGGTGCCGGATGGTGTGGTTGTGGTTGGCTCCGGGTTGGGCGCCAACGGCGACGTGCGCATCCTCGACCCGGACACCGGCGCGATCCGGGTGGCGGTGGTGCCGTTTGCCGGCTTCCAGGGTGGGGTGCGTGTCGCGACTGGCGACGTGACCCGAGACGGCATCCCGGATGCGATAGTCGCCGCCATCGCACCTCAGGGACATGTGAAGGTGTTCGATGGGTTGACCGGCGCGCAAGGTTTCAGTTTCTTTGCCTACACGGGCTTCCTGGGCACCGTGAATGTCGCCTCTGGCGACGTGAATGCCGATGGCTTCGCGGATGTGATTACGGTCGCCAATGGCGGCAACGGGCACGTCAAGGCGTTCAGCGGGGCGAATGGATCGGAAATTGCCAGCTTCTTGGCGTTTTCGGGATTCGGCGGCAATGTGACGGTCTCCGCGGCGGACTTCGACAATGACGGCGACGACGAGATCGTGGTCGCGGCGGCGGCTAATGGGCACGTTCGCGTATTCAACGCGAACGGAACGTCGTTTACCGCGACCTCTTTACCGGGCTTCGTGAACAGCTTCTTCGCCTTCTCTGGCTTTTCGGGGACTGTTAACGTGGCGGCGGGCGATGTGAATGGCGACGGCATCGCGGACATCGTCGCGTCCACCGGCGCTGTCTCGCGAGGACAAGTCCGCGTGTTCAACGGTCCGGACGGAGCACAGTTCTCCAACTTCTTCGCTTATCCACTGAGCTTCGGTGGTGGCGCGTCGGTGGCTCTGGCCGATGCGAACAATGATGGCCGTTATGAAATCCGCGTGACGCCTGGCGTCGGTCAACAGACCGACGTGCTGACGTTCGATGCTTTTGGGAATCCGCTCGGTGTCGTATTCCCGGCATTCGCCAACTTCCTGGGTGGCTCGACAGTCGGCGGGACGCGATTCTGAGTTAAAGTGGTAGTAGGCCGACAGGCCGGCGCCGTGTGCCGTTCATTTCGTTGGAAGCGAAGAACGGCACACGGAGACCTTCTACTCCTTTCAGTCACCCGTCTTTCCACTTCACGAAGGCTTCCAGCGCGAAGTATTCGGCCAGGCCCAGCGCGTCGTAAGTGCGCGCGGTGGCGAGGTTCCGCTGTTCAGCGCGCTGCCAGAACTCGCGGCGGTCGGTCCCGCCGGGGAACATCGCGCGGTCCTTCTGACTTTGGTGCCGGAAGATCGCCTGCTTCTTCCGTTCCAGCACCTCCGGACTTAATGGCACTGCCATTTCAATCTCGTGAGGCTCCCACTCCTCCCATGCGCCCTTGTAGAGCCACACTTCGAATTGCGGATTGTGGATTTCGGATTGTGGATTGAAAGCGGTCGAACTGGAATCGGCGGCGAGTTTCTGTCCGGTGTTTTCAATCTGCAATCCGAAATCTGCAATCCGCAATTGGCGGACTGCCGCGAAGATCGCTTCCGCGCAGATGCGGTGCGTGCCGTGTGGATCGCTCAGTTCGCCAGCAACGTAAATCTGGTGTGGCTGGAGTCGCCGAAGAAGCGCAACGATGTCCTCAATGTCTTGCGGTTGAATCGGTTTCTTCGTCTTTGTGCCGGTGTGATAGAACCGCAAATCCATGAACTCCACCTGCTCCGGCGGGATTCCGCACGCGAGTGCCGCAGCGCGTGCTTCCGTCTCGCGGATGAGCGCCTTGACCTTGAGCACGTCGGGACTGTCCGCGTCTCCTGGTTGCTTCGAGTCGAGAAACGCGTACACGCGCTCCTTGAGAGTTCCCGCGCTCGATTGCTCGGCGGGCGTACCGAATGCCTGGAGGAACTCATCCACGAAGTCCACGAACCGGCGAGCATCGTGATCGAACACCGCGACATTTCCGCTCGTCATGTACGCAACGTGAACCTTGTGCCCCTGCTCGACCAGGCGGATGATCGTCCCGCCCATCGAGATCACATCGTCATCCGGGTGTGGCGAAAAGACGAGCACGGTTTTTGGCGCCTGGATGTCTCCGCGTCGGCGAGCCGGGAGCGAGACGGGGCCATCGGTGGGTGAGAGAGCGACACGCCCCGCGGGGTAAGGCGTGATCGTCTGCATGCGGTCGTGGAACACCGCCTCGCCGATCCGCTCGGCCGGTCCCTTTTCACGAAGCAATTCGTAGAGGTGATGGTCGCGGAAATCATCGTCGTTGAGCTTCTGCAAGCCCTTGTTCACCTTCAGCGAGAGGTAAACGACTGCCTTGCGGACCAACTCCGGCGTCCAGTCGCACGGTCCAACTTCCCACGGACGCTTGATCGCGGTCAATTCCGCGGCGGCTGCTTCGTCAAGCACAATGAGCGCATCGTCATGTTCCTGAAGGAAGCTGGCGGAGATGGCTTCCGTCGGTGCTTGCTCAACTGCCTTGTACACAATGCTCGCCTTGTGTTCGCCGAAGGCCATCAAGAACACTTTGCGTGCTTCGAGGATGCTGGCGACTCCCATCGTGATCGCGTGGTGAGGAACGTTCTTCTCGCCGAAGAAGCCATCGGCTGCATCGCGCCGCGTAATGCTGTCGAGCGTGACAAGCCGCGTGCGGCTGTTCTGCGGGCTGCCCGGTTCGTTGAACGCGATGTGCCCGGTTCGGCCGATGCCCAGAATCTGAATGTCAACGCCACCAGCTCGCTTGATCTTCTCCTCGTACTCCGCGCAGAAGAGATCGACCTCGTCGGACTTGAGCGTTCCATCGGGAATGTGGATATTGTTCCACGGAATGTTGAGGTGATTGAAGAGCGTCTCGTGCATCCAGCGGAAGTAGGAGTGCTGGCTCTCCTTGGGCATCGGGTAGTATTCATCGAGGTTAAAGGTGATGACGCGAGAGAAGTCGAGTCCTTCTTCCTTGTGCATGCGGATGAGTTCGCGATACAAGCCGACCGGCGTACTTCCCGTGGCCAGTCCGAGCACGGTTGGCCTGCCAGCGGCATTGCGAGCGCGGATGAGCTTGTCGATTTCCTTCGCGACGCATTTGGACGCGGCCGCGGCTGTTGGGAACTTGATGGTTCTGGTGCGCGTGTGCGGAAGCGGATGTGGCGTACTCATTGCTGTGGATTCTCAAGGGTGTTGTTAGAGGTGTTTTAGCACAGTGCGAGCGAAGCGGGTATGCTGGTGGTGTTCCTTAGGGGAGGTGTTCACCATGATCCGGGTATCGGTTGCGAGTACCTTGCTGCTTACAGTGGCCGTGATTGCGGCGGAACCGCTTCCGGTTGCTCCCGAGCCGCGCCCCGCGCGCCCGGAGTTGTCGCTGGTCGTGGTGGAAGAGCTGTCCAACGAGAAGGGCCTGATCGACAAAGCCCGCGTGTTGCGCATCGGGTTCCACAAGGGCAAGAAGTTCCCGGCCGAGAAGGTGTGGGAGGGCGATGTGCAGTTCGTCAGCGGCAGCCGCTCTTTCGGTCATCACCTGAGGCTCGTGAACAACCGTTATCTCGTCACTGATCGCGGCGGGGTGATCGATCTCAACGAGAAGAAGGTGATCCACAACCAGCAGGACGGAGAACTCGACCGCATCGATGGAACGAAGGTCATCTACACTCTCGCAAACCGGCAAGATGTGGACGTGCTGAGCTTCGACCTGACCACGCGAAAGCTGAACTTCGAGCACAAGAAGGGCAAGGGGAAGTACGGGCTGACAGGCGAACTCTCACCGGACGGTCTGAAGGCCATCGAATCCGGCCCGATCGCGGACGAACTGGTTCTGCATCAACCCGGCGAGAAGCCGAAGACGCTCGGCAAGGGGTTTCACATCGAGATCGGCCCGCTGGCTTCTGTCTTCGGCCCGACGCCGGTGCTCTGGCTCGACGACAAGCACTGCTTAACCCAGCGCGGAAACGGGAAGCTCGTGACGGTCGATCTCGACGGCAAGGTTACCGAAGTGGTGACCATCAAGGACGCTCCGAAGGACCTGGTCAGCGCGCCCTACTTCCTCCGCGACGGCTCCAACCGCGTTGTGTATGTGTGTGGGCGCGAAGCGTACTCAATTGACTTCGCCAAGAAGACCTGGGCGAAGTACGAGTGGCTCGATCTGGGACACGAATTCGATGCAAGCTGCGAGAACCACCAGAAGTTCGGTCGGAAACTCCGCTACAAGGGGAAGGAAATCGGCTGGTTCCACTGCTGGCCGCACGACGCCAAGACCGTACCGGGCTACCTCGCGCTTCCGGCTGCGTCGGGGCAAGAACGCGTCTTCAGCCCGAAGTGCGTGGCTGTCTGGTCGGCCACGACCGGAGAATGGACAAGCCTGGAATACGAGTCGCTGGGTCTGGATCCTGTCGTCGGCTGGGTGAAGTGATCCCCGCGAAGGCGACTGGCGTAGTAGCAGCAGACCAGGGCCAGAGGGAAACGCCGTGACACGACGTACAGTCGCTCGCCGGCTCCGCGTCGTGGCCCCGCTTCTTGCCGTGGCCGGGGCGCTTCTACTCATCGCGTGGCTCGGACACAAGTGGCGCGATAGCCGCAAGCCAATCGGTCCGCCGGGTGATGCCAATCTGTCGCTTCTGGTTCTGGTTTACGGCTCCTCGAACTCGCACCAATTGCTCCGCGTCGAGTTCGAGAGTGGCGAACCGATGCCGCCCGAAGTGGTGTGGGAAGGGTCACCGAGTTTCTTCGACACCCGGAACCAGATCGTCGATGAACGGTATGTCGTCGCGTCAACGGGCGGGGTGATCGACGTGTGGGCGAAAGACATCCTCCGCGACCCGCACGGCACGTTGATCGAAGTGACCGGTGGCCGGGTAATCTCCAGTGAATCCAACCCGCCGCGGAAGAACAGCATCTTCGCCTTCGATCTGAAAACGCGGAAGTCAGTGCAACTTGCGGGCCGCGAGGAAGCGCCGTATCTGTTGCCCGGCAAGCGTTCGCCGGACGGAACGAAGTCCGTGGAGACGCTCTTCACTTCGCTCACACTCCACCGCCTCGAACACCCGCCGCGACCACTCGGCTCATTCCACGTCCATCAAAGTGTGCTTTCGTCCAATATCGGCAACCCGCCGGTGCTGTGGCTGGACGACGCTCGCTTCCTCACGCAGCACGGCAACGGCAACCTGATCGCGATGTCGCTCGACGGGACGCGAACGCCCGTCGTGGAGGTGCCCGCGAAGACGGAAGTGATCGGCGCGCCGCGTCTGGAGCGCGACCCGGACGGCCGCATCATTTACTACTGCGGCGAGAGATTCTTCATCGATCCCGACGCCAAGACGTGGGAGCGGTACGAGTCGATCTCATTCGGCCACGGGTTCGACGCAAGATGGATAATGCTGGACGGGGAGGGTCGATCTGTGATCCGCCACCGTGGGGAAGAGATTGGCCATGTCGTCGGCGGCCGTCTAAGAGTGTGTCTGGAAACTGATCTCGCTTCGTTTGGTAGTTGTTGGTTATACCCGTGGGCATGACCCGCAAGCCATACCCAACCGATCTGACCGATGAGC
>JAKEEV010000104.1 GCA_022616395.1 Planctomycetia bacterium
AACTCGATGACAGCGGGAGACACCATTCCTCCTCCCCGACCAATTCCGCCCGCTGCTGAACCGGGCGACGGAACAGGCGCGATGGAACTGTTCGTGGTCGCGGGCGAAGGCGGCGTGTGGAAGGTGCAATACCCGAACGGCCAGCGCGTGATTGTCGGTCCAGCGGAGAAACTGACTGATGACCAGCGGAAGCGAATCGGTTCGTTGGTGTTGCCAGTGAACAGACCGGTGAAGTTCACTTGCACCACCGAGAAGGACGCGGCCACGTTTGAAATCGTGGCGTTTCCCCTCGCAATCGAGGCGAAGCCCGGACAGTACACACGAGAGACGGTCAAGCCGACGCGCACCGGCGAGTTCGGAATCTGGTACGGAAGCGAGCGAGTGGGTTCGATAGTTGTGTTGACGGCCCAAGAGTACGACGACTGGCTCCAGGGCACGGGTCCGCTTCCAGGCGAACAACCTGTGGACGGCTCACTTGGGGACAAAGGCCGGCAACTGTTCCTGAAACTCCAGTGCATCAACTGTCACAGTGCGAAACCCGACGCGAAAGCGCCAAATCTCGAAGGGCTATGGGGATCGAAAGTGCCTTTCAAGGGTGGCGGGGCGGAGATCGCCGACGATCAGTACATCAAGGAGTCGATCCGCAAGCCGAAAGCGAAAGTTGTAGACGGTTGGGAGCCGATCATGCCGGCTTACGACTCGGAGAAAGTCACGGCCGAGGAGTTGAACGCGCTCGTCGCTTACATCAGAAGCCTCAAGCGAGGCGCGAAGGAAGACAAGTTTCCGCCTCCGGTCGGCGCGCCAGTCGAGCGGCCCAAGCTACTCGAAATTGCCCCACCGCCACGCGAGAAACCGGGCGGCGGGTAGTTCGGGAGAGATGAATTGCGTTGTGGTGTTGGAACAGCTTTCGTCTTTTGTTGGAGTCCCGCCTTCAGACGGTCTTCTTGCTTTTCAGAACCGCCTGAAGGCGGGACTCCAACAAAAACAGCATCACTTCTTCTTGGCCGCGATGACTTCTTTCCCGACCCACGGGCGGAGGACTTCGGGAATCACTACCGAGCCGTCCGCCTGCTGGTAGTTCTCCAGGATCGCGATGAGCGCTCGCGTGCAGGCGACTGCGGTGCCGTTGAGTGTGTGAACGAATCGCGTACCCTTGAAGCCCTTGCCCTTGTAGCGAATCGCCAGTCGCCGCGCCTGGAAGTCGGTGCAGTTCGAGGTGCTGGTCACTTCGCCATACGCGCCATTCTCTCCGCGACCGGGCATCCACGCTTCCAGATCGTATTTGCGATACGCGGGGCCGCCGAGGTCGCCCGTCGCGGTGTCGATGACGTGGAAGGTAAGCCCAAGCCCCGAAAAGATTTTCTCTTCGAGCGCGCGAATCTCCTGGTGAATCTGCTCGCTCTGCTCTGGCGTGCAGAAGGCGAACATCTCGACTTTGGTGAACTGATGCACGCGATACAGCCCGCGTGTGTCGCGCCCCGCGGCTCCGGCTTCGGTGCGGAAGCAGTGAGACAGCCCGACATAGCGCTTCGGCAGTGCGTCCTCGTCGAAGATTTGCCCCATGTGCATTCCGCCGAGCGTGATCTCGGCGGTTCCGACAAGACACAGGTCCGTATCCGCGACCGTGTAGACTTGCCGCGTTTCGGGGTTCGGGTCGCGCGGCATGAATCCGATGCCTTCGAGCACCGCGACACGCGCAAGATCGGGCGTGATGACCGGCGTATAGCCAGCGGCGACTGCGGTTTGCATCGCGTATTGCACAAGCGCGATTTCGAGTAGAGCGCCTTCGTTCTTCAAGAAGTAGAACTTCTGCCCGGCGACGCTGGTGCCAGCTTCGAAGTCCGCCAGATCGAGCACTTCGCAGAGCGCAACGTGATCCTTCGGCTTGAAGTCAAACTTCCTCAGTTCGCCGAACTTCGCCACAACCTTGTTCGCGGACTCACCTCCGATCGGCGCATCCGGGTGAGTCATGTTGGGAAGGAGCATGAGCGCCGCGTCGCGTTGGGCCTGCGCGGTCGCCAACTGAGCGTCGATTGCAGTTACTTCCGCGTCGATGTCTTTGGACTGCTGCGAGAGTACCGCACGCTGTTCGGGTGTTGCGTTCTTGAATTGCGCGCTGATGGCGTTTTTGCGTGCGGCCGTCTCCCCGCGTCGTTGGGCCAGTTCTCGTCGGAGATTCTCAGCCGCAATCACGCGATCAACGGGCACGGTATCAACGCCGCGGTTCTTGCAGTTGGCTTTGACGGCGTCGGCATTGTCGCGAATGAATCCAGCGTCGAGCATGGGTGAGTTCTCGGAATGTAGTCCTCACGCTCCGCGTGAGGTCGCCGCGCAGCGGCGAAAGGGTTCTGTGCTAGCGTGGAAAGAAACTAATGCTTCAAGCGTACAACTGCTCCTGAATTCAGCCGCGGCGAAAGGGTTCTGTGCTAGCGTGGAAAGAAACGCCGCTCTTCGAGCGGCCCTCACGCGGAGCGTGAGGACTACATTCAAGATATGCGCCAGCCGCTTCAGGTTCACCAGATTGGTTTCTGTCCGAGCATGCGCCGGATCATCGCGATCTGCCCGCAGTGGATCATCTCGTGAAGCGCGGAGTAGCGAAGCCCAGCGATTCGCGTGGTGAACAGCGGGTGCGGCTTGGTCGGCGGAAGGTCGAGGTCCGCGTCGGGGTAGTTCGGAAGCTCCTCCATCACACGCGCATGAACGCGATCAAACACGGCTCGAATCTCTTCCGCCGTGAAGCCCGTGATGTCCGCGGGCAGCGATTCGCGAGCGAACATCTGCAGGAATGCATCTGGCATCAGCACTTCATCCGCCGGGGTGCGTACGCGCAGGCGTTCGAGGCACAGCCGGTATTCGGCTATCGCGATGTGACCGACTTGCCAGGCGATGTGCGACACGCCGCCCGGCGGAACGGTGAACCACTCCGAGAGCGGCACTGTCTCAATGCGCTCCAAGTTGTACCGGCGCGTGAAGTCGATCTGTTCGAGTGCTTCGGATAGGCGGGACATACGAGACCCTAGCGGAATAGCTCTCCAGCCTCGTCGCGCTCATGCGGCAGGGGTGGCGAACGCGTGATACCCTTGGAGTTGGAACTGTCCGTTGACTCGGATCGAACCGAGGTGGCGAAGGAGTTTCGCATCTTCCGGAGCATCACTCTCGAACGGCTCGATTTCCGAACTGGCGGGCGCGCTTAACTCCAACCGCACTCGAGAGGGAGGGGAAGGTTGGTAGACGAGTTCTACCTTTCGGATGTCATATCCGAGGAGAATGCGCCACACGGCAGCTTTCATTGCCGCGGAGAGGGAGAGCGTATCGGGGTCGAAGAAAGCCCGAGCTTTGGCCGGGTTTGCTTTCCACCACTCGAACGGGTTAACGGTTTCACCGAAGCGGTTCTGGTAGTACGCGACAAACTCCTCAAGGCCAACCCGCCAACGTTCGAGAACCACATCAGCCCCAGGTAGTGTGAGTTCTCGGGCGTGTCCCGTTCGTCCCACCGCAGCCTTGAGAGCGTTCAAATCGATCATAATTGTTACGCTGCCTCCGCCGGACCAGGGACGAAGTAGGCGGCCTCGCGAAATGTGGCCTGGAGGTCGTCGAGGAGTTTCTGAACCTCGGGGGTGAGTTCGTCGATGACCACGGTTACGGGCGCCTCCTCCTCCTCCGCTTTCCAGAGAAAGTGAAGCATCCGGTTCCAGTTCTCAGCGCACGGGCCGAGATCATCCCACGCCTCAGCGGTCCCTCGATCGCTGAAGACAAAGAACTCTTGACTCGGTGAGCGCCACGCTAATTTCGGCGAATTCAAGGGAATCAATTCCGTCTCATCCGCATCGAGGAAAACTCCGTGTGGCCACTTTCGCCGACAGACCGAGATGATCCACTCCGGTACATCGGGGATAGGAGGTGCGACCAATTGGTAGTCACATCGCCCGATCATAGCCCTGTCGCTCCGTGTCCAAGTTGCCGATCTGGTGTCACCTGGTAATCGCTGGGCGAGTAACAGATGTGATCCCCACGTTGGCCCGGCAGTGGCGTCAGGTCTCCCACATCAATGAACTCGAAATAGTCCGCCAGTTTTATGCGAGGGATGCCCAACCGTTTCGCAAGGTTCGGGGTACTGGGTGGGAGATCCGTGAAATACGCTCCAAATGGGTGGTTCCCGGGTGGCTGAGACGCTTTGAAACACCAGACTACTTGCGAACGTATCGCATTATACCCTTCCTTGTCGGTGTAATGGAACACGCGACGACTCCCAGACGCTCACGGCCGCTGCTCAAGAGGCACATACTTCACGCCGGTCTTCCCGATGGAGATTTGCTCCGGGCGGAAGATGCGGTTACCCACAAGTTGTTCTGTCCAGTGAGCGAGCCAACCGGCGACGCGCGCGATGGCGAAGATCGGCGTGAACACATCCGTCGGGATGCCCAGCGCGTGATAAACAACTCCCGAGTAGAAGTCCACGTTCGGGTAGATGCCCTTCGGGCCGTAAATGCCCGCACAGACGCGTTCGAGTTCCAGAGCCGTCTCGTAGGTCTTCGGCCGGCTTGTCTCCGCGAACATATGCTCGGCGATTTCCTGAAGCACCGTCGCGCGAGCGTCCTTCACCTTGTACACGCGGTGGCCGATGCCCATCACTTTGAACTTCTGGTCTGCCGCGCGCTTCGCATCCAACCACGCCTTCACTTTCTCCGGTCCACCGATTTCTTCAAACTGCCTCAGAGCCTCTTCGTTCGCTCCTCCGTGCAGTGGCCCGGAAAGCGCGCCAATCGCGGAGGCAATTGTTTGGTACGGATTGGCGAGCGTTGAGCTGGTCACACGAGCCGCGAACGTGCTGGCGTTCATCGTGTGTTCCGCGTGCAGAATCAGGCATGCGTCGAGAACCTTGCGAGTCGCGGGAGTCGGTTCCTTCCCAAAGAGCAAGTAATAGAAGTTGCCAGCGTGATCGAGATCCGAGCGCGGTTCAAGAATATCCTGCCCGCGGCGCGTCCGCGCGAACGCGGCCACGAGTGTTGGCATCGCGGCGATGAGCCGACAGGTCGCGTCCCAGTTCTTCGCCGGGTCGGTGACTGTTGGGCACGAGTAGAACATTCCCAGAGCCGGGACCGACGCGTGAAGCGCGTCCATCGGGTGCCCATCCGCCGGCATGCACTTGATGAGTTCCTTCATCCGGAAGTGAATCGCGCGCCGTTGACGCAGGTCGTAGTCGAACTCCGCGAGTTGCTTCTGCGTGGGCAAATCGCCCTTGATGAGCAACCAGGAAACTTCCTCGAAACTGCTCTCCTTCGCCAGCACCTCGACCGGAATTCCGCGGTATTCCAATACCGCTTTCTTGCCATCCAAAAAACTGACCGCGGATTTCGCGGCCGGCACATCTTCAAGACCCGGTTTGTAATCGGCTTCTGTGGTCATGGACGGTCTCGGTGGGCTATTGCGGCGGTGGGAAGGCTTACTGAAAATGTATGGCGAGTAGTGGAAAGAGGACAGAAGCCAGAGGAGAAGACAGGATTAACCACAGAGACACAGAGAACACAGAGATAAGACAAAAGGTAGAGAGAAACCCAAAGAATTGAGTTCTGTCTTTCTCTGTGTTTGTCTTTCTCTACTCTGTGTTCTCTGTGCCTCTGTGGTTAGTCCCTCTTCTGTCCTCTGTTCTCACTTCTTCGGCGTGATCTTGATATTGCGGAACGCGACGGGGCCGTGGTCGCCCTGGAACATCAGCGGGCCGGTCGCGGACTCTTTGCCCGTCAGTCCGCCGGGCGTCTGCTGCTTCATCTCGACATTCTCGTGAAGCACCACGTCGTTGAGTGTCACCTTGATGAACTTCGCGTTGGCGGTCTTCTTGCCGTCCGCGCCGAACTTTGGAGCCTGAAACTCGATGACAAACTTCTGCCACTCGCCGGGCTTCTTGCTCGCGTTCTTCTTCGGTGCCGCGGCGCTGTAGAGAGCGCCGAGATCGCCCTGACCGAGCTTCTCGTCGGGCTTGCCGAAGCTGTCGAGAATCTGCACTTCGTATTCGCCCATCAAGTAGATGCCGGAGTTTGATCCCTTCGGCACCATGAATTCCAGTTCCAGAGTGATGTCGCCGAACTTCTCCTCGGTGTAGATGTCGCACCCGCCGCCGGTCGTGAAGTTAATTAGCGCTTTGTACGTGTCTTTGGGAGTTCTCGTCACGGACATTCGCTTCGGTTCATCTGTGCTCACATGGGGAACACCCACGACCCAGTTGCTCTTCTTCTCGTCCTTGCGCTTCCAGCCGTCGAGGTTCTTGCCGTTGAACGGCTCGATGGGTTTGGGATCGGCCGCTTGCGTGCAAACAAGAAGCGAGAATGAGACCGCGACCGCGATCAGCATCAGGCGGAGCATGGGAACCTCGGAGAAAGGCGAATGGGGTGGGAACAGACGCGAGGGAGATGTTAAACAACACCAAGGCGAACGGCCAGCAGTTTGTGAGCGTCGAGACGTAAGCCCGACGGTATTTTTCACCGTCGGGCTTACGTC
>JAKEEV010000824.1 GCA_022616395.1 Planctomycetia bacterium
AACCCCGAGGGCGGACCCGGCATTGAGTTGATGCCGGAGATGCCCAAGGAAATCATCCGCATCCCCGACAAGTACGCAAAGCCGGAAACCTCCGGGCTGAACTACAAAGTGGAAAAGGGTGAGCATACCTACGACATCAACTTGTAACCCCTTGCCGGACCCGACCGACGCCTCTGGTTCGGCGACCCCGGACCCACGCCCAACCAACTCCCCGACGCCACCCAAGAGGAGGAGACGGGGAGTCTTTTTGTTGGTGCTTGGACTCGTTGCGCTCGCCTCGGTCGGCTGGTGGGGATGGGACTGGTATCGAGTTCGGCGCGAATGGCGCGAGGCCGAGGACGCCATTCAGCGCCGGGAGTTCGCTGTCGCTGCCTCCCACATGGATCGTTATCGCGAACTGCGACCCGACGATCCCGCCGGCTGGTTCCTCTCAGCGCGCACCGCCCGCCGACGCGGCCACTTCGCGGATGCAACCCGCTATCTTGAGACGTGCGAGAAACTCGGCGGGGTGACGGACTCCACTCGCCTCGAACGCGATCTCCTCCGGGTTCAACAGGGCGAACTCGGCGCGATTGATGTTCATCTGCGAGCGACCGTTGGGCCAGATCACCCCGAGGTTCTTCTTGTCCTGGAGGCACTGGCTCGCGGGTATCTGACGGCCGAGCGATGGGCCGACGCCCGCCAAGCTTGCGAACTGTGGCGCGCACTCGAACCGGACCATCCCTGGCCGTGGCTGTGGGCCGGTCGGATCTCGGAGCGCATGGTCCAGATCGAACAGGCGGGTGAGTTCTACCGGCGTGCTCTGGAGTTGGACCCGGAGGATCGCGACACACGCGTGGCTCTGGCCCGCGTGCTGGTCTGGCAGCGACAGCCCGTCGCGGCCGTTGAACACTACGAGTGGGTTCTTGCGCGGACCCCGGACGATGCCGAAGCGCTTCTGGGTCTGGCCCGCTGCCGGATCGAACAGGGCCGAGCCAACGAGGCGGTTCCGCTCCTGGAGCGGGTGCTCAACCACGAGCCGGACTCAATCGCGGCTCAGTACCTGCGTGGCAAGGCGGCGATGGAACTGCGTGACGCAAGCGGCGCGGAAGGCTGGCTGCGCCGGGCGTTTCGGACCGACCCAAACGACGCGGAGATTCTCCACTTGCTCGTCCTCTGTCTCCGCGCTCAGGGGAAGAATGCCGAGGCTGACACGCTCGGCAGCCAGTTGGAGAACTTACAGCGCGATCTGCGCCGGCTCGCGGAACTGCGGCGCTTAATTACTCCCAAACTTGCCGATTCCGAACCCTGTCACGAGGCCGGAGTCATCGCCCTTCGGCTCGGCCGCACGAAAGAAGGCATCAACCTGTTGCACGAAGCCCTCCGGCGCAAAGGCGACCACCGACCAACACACGCGGCTCTCGCCGAGTTCTATCGCAAGGCGGGGCAACCGGGACTGGCCGATTATCACCAGAAACTTGCGGGAACTCCCTGACGTGCGTACCTCCGGCCGGCTCCGCAACTGGCTGCTCTTCCCCACCCGGACGCGCCGCCGGGCGATTGTGAGCGCCATTCTTCTTGTGGCGATTGGGTACTTGACGTGGTACGGGGTGAGAATCATCCGGGCGAACCGCGCATACTCCGCGGGCGAAGAGGCACTGGCGGCCTACGACTTTCCAACCGCCAGAGAACAATTCAAGAAATGCACTCAACTCCGCCCCAAGCAACCAAAAGCCTGGTTGTTGGCAGCTCAGGCCGCTCGACGAGATGGCGACCTTGTGGAAGCCAGAGCTTTCCTCGGCCGTTATGAGGCGCTGGTCGGCAAATCGACTCCAGAGGCGCGATTGGAAGGACTTCTCCAGCGCATCCAACTGGGGCAATACGAACAGGACATCCAGTACCTCATCTCCCTGGCGGACACCAGACACCCAGCCGCCGAACAGATCATGGAGGCGCTGGCGGTGGGGTGCATCTACGTCTACCACCTCGACCGAGCGAGCTTCTGGGTGCAGCAGTTACACATGCACTTCCCCAAGAACCCAACCGGGAGGCTGATCCGCGCTCAGTTAGACGACATCCTGGGGAAACGGGAACAGGCGGCCAACGTTTGTCGGGAACTCCTGATCGACTTCCCCAATCACACACAGGCCCGATTGCTCCTCGCGGCTCTTCTGTTCAAGGCACAGAACTACGCGGAGGCCGTGGGGGAGTACGAGGAACTGAGGAGGAGACGGCCCGCCGACGTCGAGCCTTTGCTTGGGCTGGCTCGGTGCCTTGAGCGACTGGGTCGGCTCGATGAGGCGCGACCCTTGATGCAGGAACTTGAGGAGCGACACGCGGACAACAGTGAAGCTCTACTTGAGTGCGGGCGGTTTGCGGTTCGGGAGAACCGGCTGGCCGACGCCGAGCGACTCCTGCGTCGCGCGGTCCAGTTGGCTCCAAGCGACCACATTATCCATTACCACCTCGGACTCTGTCTGGAACAACTGGGTAAGACAAACGAGGCCCAGCAACACCTCGCCCGGTTCAAGCAAATCGAGGCCGACTTGGTCCGAATGCAACAGCTCCTGGAGGCGATTGTCAAAACTCCGCTCGACCCCACCCCACGACGCGAAGCGGGACTCATCTGCTTGCGCAACGGACAGAACACGGAGGGGCTGCGCTGGCTCCAGGGCGCTTTGGAACTTGCCCCCAATGACAAAGCAACTCACGAAGCCCTCGCGGATTACTTCCTGGCCCAGGGGGATCTCGAACGTTCAAAGTACCATCGCCTCAAGGCTCAGTAACCGCCCGGAGCAAGATCGCGTCCGATCAGGATGGCGTCTTTTTTGGTTGTTTCGGTGGACTCCGTGGCTATTCGGCTGGCATAGTAGGATGGAGAACATTCCCGCAGCTTCAGGGACGATTCTCCAAGAATTGCGACTCACGGGATCGACCAGATGACCGCGCATCACCGAATGATCGTGCTGGCGCTCTTGGCCCTTGCGGTCTCGTCTCCGGTCACGGCGGCGGAAATCATTCCGCCCACCTCCGAGCGGTTCAAGCAACAGACGGGTGATGAGGTGCCGAGTTTCCAGAGGCATATCGTTCCGCTGCTTGGTCGGCTTGGGTGCAACGGTCGAGCCTGTCACGGCTCGTTCCAGGGACAGGGCGGATTTCGGCTATCTCTGTTCGGTTACGACTTCAAGGCCGACCACGACGCTCTCCTCGGAGGCATCGAGCGACGTGTGGACCCCAAGAATCCCACTGACAGCCTGATCCTTCGCAAGCCAACGCTCTCTCTCGATCACCGCGGAGGAAAGCGCATGGATGAGGGGGGTTGGGAGTACAATCTGCTTCTGCGCTGGGTGAAGTCTGGCGCGCCGGGACTCAAAGAGAAAGACGCCAGCTTCGCTTCGCTTGAAGTGGAGCCGAAGGAAATCGTGTTCGCGGAGGTCGGCGCGAAGATGAAGCTCCGCGTCATCGCGAAGTGGGCGGATGGAACGCGCGAGGATGTGACTCCGTTGTGCCGGTTCCGCTCGAATGACGAGTCAGTCGCGAAGGTGAGCGCGACAGGCGAAGTGATCGCCGTCGGGAAAGGCGATACCGCGGTGGTCGGCTTCTACGACAACGGTATTGCTCCCGTTTCCGTGCTGCTTCCCGTCTCCGATAAGTTCGGGCCAAAGTATCCCACGGTCCCGACTCCAACGAAGGTGGACGAACTGGTTGTCGCCAAGCTCAGGAAGCTCGGAATCGTTCCTTCGGATCTCTGCACCGACGCGGAGTTTCTGCGTCGAGTGAGTCTCGACCTCACGGGGACCCCACCCGCGCCGGAAGAAGTCGAGCAGTTCCTCGCGGACACGACCGCGGACAAGCGCGCGAAGAAGATCGAGGAGTTGCTCAACCGGCCCACTTATGCCGCGTGGTGGTCAACGAAGATTTGCGACTACACCGGCAACAGCGAGCGGAACGGCCCGCTCGGAGGTGAGCAGGGGCTGAACCGCGCGAAGGCCGGTCAGTGGTACGACTGGGTGTATCGGCGTGTGAAGACGAACGAGCCATACGACAAGCTTGTGGAAGGAATCGCGCTGGCGGTTGGTCGAAAGCCCGACCAGAGCTTCGCGGACTACTGCGCGGAGATGAGTAGCTACTTCCGCAAGGACAACCCGGCCGACTTCGCGGCTCGCCCGACGATGCCGTACTTCTGGACTCGTCGACTGTTGCTCAAGCAACAAGAGCAGGCGCTTGCGTTCGCGCACGCGTTCCTCGGCATCAGCCTTCAGTGCGCTCAGTGTCACAAGCACCCCTACGACCAGTGGACCAAGCAGGACTTCGACCAGTTCACCGCGTTCTTCGCCGGGATCAAGTATGGAGTCGCGAAGCGGCCCGAAGCGGCGGCGATGAAGAAGGGCACTGTACTCGAAGGACTCGACGAGGATTCGGGCGACTACAAGAGGAAGTTCATAAGTCTTCTCGCGGCAGGCACCGTGCTGCCATTCAAGGAACTCAACGTACCGCAGAATCGCAACGTCCGGCCGGGGACGAAGCCCGGCGCACGAGTCGGCGGGCGCGTCATCACGCCCAAGTTGCTCGGTGGCGAAGAAGTGGTGAACGCGAACTACCCCGATCCGCGTCAACCGATCATGGACTGGATGCGCGAGGAGGACAACCCCTACTTCGCGCGAGCGTTCGTCAATCGCGTCTGGACGAACTACTTCGGAGCGGGGTTGATTCACCCACCGGACGATCTCAACCTCGCCAACCCGCCGAGTAA
>JAKEEV010000825.1 GCA_022616395.1 Planctomycetia bacterium
CCAAGACCCCGGCCTCACTGAGCCCGGCTACAAAGGCGGGAACTCCAAGATCCCGGCCTCTGTGAGGCCGGCTACAAGGAAAGCGATTCAACCCGATTCCGTCTCACACGAAGAGACGGCCTAGAAAGGCCGTCCTACTTGAGGAGCGGCAAGATCACGCGATCCACATCGGCCTCACTCTGAACTGGCGGGACACCTCCGTGCAGTTCCCATGACTCCACCAACTCCGCTGATGCGTTCGGCTTGAGTGTGACCAGCTCGCCGACTGTCTCCATCTCCAGCATGTCTTCGTTGGTGAATGTCTGGTAGCGCGTGCCCCAGTCCGGGTAGATCGCCCCTTCGCGGTAGTCGAACCGCTTCACGAAGAGTACGCCAGAGTTCAGATACGCAACCCACCCCTCGCGGTGAGCCAGCCCGATCTTTGTCGGCCCCTTGTTCACATCCTGATGCAGCAGGATATACTTCGAGCCGAACTTCCAGCGTGTGTCCGCGAAATCGAAGTACGGCCAGAGGATCATCTCCTGGTTGGGACCATAGTCGGCAGGCGACTTTGCATTCTTGACGTGGCCAGGGTGATTGCGCTTCGAGGGAAGTGGGATTATCTCGACCCCACCCGGCGCCATCACCGTCGGTCCCCAGGGAGCAAGTTCCGTCGGAGAAGTTCCGATGTTGGTGACGCGCAAGGTCACGTCCACGCGTGTGCCACGTTCACCGAGGCGCAGTTCCATGACTTTCTGCACGCCGTACTCGGTTTCCGGAGGAGGAGTGAAGCGCGCTCCGAGCGGACCAATGGCTTCCCACTTCACGGGCCGGTTATCAGCGAAGTACGTCCGGGTCAGGTCTTCGGGAGCAAGCCAGAAGCGGTGCCCGCCTCGAATTTGCCACTCTGGTTCGCCAGTACCTCCCATCATGGAGTCGTAGTTCTTCAGCAGATTGCATCCGCCAGGGAGCCGGTAACAGATGACTCGTGGACCCACGTCGAGCGTGACGATCAGTTCAACATCGCCGTTGCTCAAGAGAAGATTGTTTTTCCAGCCGCGGTATTCGACAACTTCCACAGCGCGCCTCCAGAATCAGTTACCCGTGAGAAAACGAAATCGGCCGGCATCATACCATGCCAGCCGCGCGAGGGTTGAAAGTCGTCGTTACTTCGTCTTTCTCAGGCGGGAATAGATCTCGCGTGTCGCGAGGGCGCAAATCGCAAGCGCTCCGAGGATCAAGCCTGCCGGTGCCGGAACCGGAGTGGTTAGTGGAGTGGGCGTGTTCGGTGGCGTACCCGTGGGAGGAGCGCCAATCGGTGGGAAGATCGGAGGAGTTGTTGAAGGTGGCGTAGTTGTGCCTGGTGGAGGGAAGACCTGACCGCTTCCGCCAAGCGGATTGCCGGTGATCAACGCACCGTTTCCCGTCCCGATCCCCGCGCCTCCACCCGCGCCCGAGCCGCCACCAGAACCGCCTGAGCCAGCGCCGGGGATCATCTCGCCCGTGAGAGGGCGCTGAAGTGAACCCGTCCCGCCGCCACCGGCAAAGCGTAACGCGAACTGAGACTGAGCGACTTCCCCTTCGGCATTCGGCACACCCTTGAGGCGAATCAGTTCGCGACCGCGGGTATCGGGATTCTCATAGTAGACCCGCTCGTCGCCCGTGAGAGAATCAAGATACTCCTGCGCCCTGAGAACGAACGCTGGGGGTTCCTCGCAGTTGGAATAATCGGCCTGGAAGTCGCCCGCGAACAGATCGAGCTTCGGTTCCCCCTCGGCCGGCTCGGTTTCCTGGATCAGTTCCCAGAGGGCAAGCTGGAACGCGACCAGGTCGTCGGACTTCGCCTCTTTGAGTGGATCCTGATAGTGTCGGCCGAAGAGTTCCTGAATCTGCTTGGCGCGTCGAGCGGCCACGCGATCCGCGTTCGGATGATCCTGAACGCCATAGTTCTCCGGGGAGTGAATGCTGTTCACCTTGAACTTGTAAGTCTTGTTCGGCTGGATCGGAACCAACACTTCCGCACAGTAACCGGTGAAGTTCCGGTCGAATCCGTTGGTCCCGAACTCGGTGTTGGGAACTTCCCAGCGGAACACCCCGGCTGGGGTCGTGGTTTCCTTCCCCTTCCACTTGTAGTGGAACTGCTCTTTTGGATCGAGTTTGGTGTAGAACACCTCAAGTTCCGGCGTCTGAGCCGCGAGCGGGGTCTGCGCGAGAAGCAAGAGGGGAAGAGCGCCCGCCCAGCGGAGAACCAGAGGTGGGCGAACGCGAACCATTGTGGGCGATCTCCCGCGGGTGGCACGGAGTGTTGGGAAAGGGAATGTGTCAGTCAACTCTTGTCCAACCTCACACCTTAACGAAATATCGCACGCCACAACAGTGCGATCTTCGCGAAAAATGCACACTTCATGCCGAATTCAGCGGAGGCGCGAACAATAGCGATTCTTCCGCCAGCGCACGAATCCCGGGGCGAACGCGGGGAGCCTCGTGTCGCGGTTCTGGCCCATCCGAGGGGTCTTACGGCTTCCGGAATCACCGATCTTGCACCAGCGAACTCCTTTCTTGCCGTTGATATAATCGTTGAAGCCCAGCAATCTTGTAAACGCTTCAAATGCCAACCTCCTCGCGGGAACTTGGTCGAATCCCCTTAACCACTCTGAACGAGCGGGTTGAGAAGCCCCTTGCGCCCACAACAGCCGCGGAGATGGCCGAGCGCGGATGGGACGCGGTCGATATCGTGTTTGTCACCGGCGATGCCTACGTCGATCACCCCAGCTTCGCGATGGCGATCCTACATCGCGTTTTGGAACACGCGGGTTTTCGCGTCGCGATGCTCAGTCAGCCCGACTGGAGGAGTTGCGAACCCTGGAGGCAGTTCGGCCACCCGCGCCTGTTCTTCGCGATCAGCGCGGGGAACATGGACTCGCTCATCAATCACTACACCGCGAACAAGAAGGTTCGCAATGACGATGCGTATTCTCCAGGGGGGAGAATCGGACTTCGACCCGATCGCGCAACGCTCGCGTA
>JAKEEV010000826.1 GCA_022616395.1 Planctomycetia bacterium
CGCACCCTCGCGGAGAAGTGATTGTGCCTTTCCTCGATAGCACCCCAACCGAATGAACACCCCTCTTGCCTTCCTCAACGGTCGATTACTTCCTTTCTCCGAAGCCGCATTGCCATTGCACGATGCGGGGTTCGTCTCGGGAGCAACGGTCGTTGATAACGCGCGCACGTTTCGCCACAAACTCTTTCGCTGGCCGGACCACCTCGCGCGCTTCCGCCGCGACTGCGCTGCGTGCTACGTTCCTCTTGAATCGACGGATGAGCAACTCACAGCGACCGCCGAAGAACTCATTTCGCACAACGCGAAACTCCTCCCACCTGGCGGCGAACTCCAACTGGTCACGTTCGCGACTCCCGGCCCGCTCGGTTTCTATCTGGGCGAATCCACGACCGGCCCTCCGACGCTCGGCATGGTCACATATCCTCTTCCCTTCGCACGCTATCGACGTTTCTTCACCGAAGGCGTGACGCTTGCGGAAGTCGCCAATATCCACTCTGCCCGCTACAGCCTTGTTCCGCGGACCGTGAAGCACCGGAGCCGAATGGCGTGGCATATCGCAGATCACAAAGCGCGGACACTCACTAGGAATCCCGCCGCGCTTGCACTCGCGGTGGAAGAGGGGGAAGTGACCGAAACAAGTGTCGCGAACCTTGTGCTCGTTATGGATGGGGTCGTTGTGTCACCGCCACGCAGCGCGATTCTGGACGGCATCAGTCTGCGGGTCACGCGCGAGTTGTGCCAGACCATTGGCGTCTCGATCATTGACGCTCCGGCAATCTTCCGCGACATGCTCCACGCGTCGGAAGCGATGTTGACTGGCACCGCCTTCTGCTTGGCCGGGGTGAAGGAAGTGTTTGAGGGTGACGCGAGAGCATCGCGAGTCTTCGAGTGGCCCGGTCCGGTGTTCCGCAAGTTGCTCGCCGCGTGGAGCGATCTCGTCGGCGTGGACATCGAGAAGCAGTTCCGAAATGGGTAGACAAACGATGCCGCAAAACGCATTCGATAAGGCTTCGCGATTCGCTGCCAAGCTCGACCCACATGCGTTCTTCGCGTGGGCGACCGGACTTCCGGCCGAGAAGCTCGCGTTTCGCGGATGGCTCGATACGCGCGGATTGCCCTTTCCAGGTGATCCCGACCGCGTCAGCGATACCGTTGCTCGTGTCGAAGACCCAAGCGTGGTTCAAGTTCCGTGGATGATCGCCGTTGAGTTCCAGATTGAACCGGACGCGCTCATGTTCGGTCGACTCATGGTCTACTTGGGGCAACTCTGGCAAACGGTGAAGTCCGATCCGAATCGCGGAAGTCGGTTCAACCTCGGCGCGATGGTGTTCAACCTCACCGGCACGGGCGATGCCTCACGCGACATGCGCTGGCCGGAGGCGGGCTTTGGGACGCAGCTCGCTGTGGTGGAACGCAACTTGGCCAGCGAGGATGCCGATACTCTTCTTGCCGGAATTGAGGGCGGGAAGTGGTCGCGTGGGGTGCTTCCGTGGTTACCGCTAATGACCCGCGGAGATGATTCGGGTATCATCGACCGGTGGAAGAAGCTCGCCGAAGCGGAACCGGACTTCCGCCGGAAGGCAGATCTGGCTAACCTCGCGCGTGTGTTCGCGACCGCCGCTGACCGCAGACTCATTTGGGATAAAGCACTGGAGGGGTGGAACGTGAAAGAATCATCCGTCGTGAACGAGTGGATCGCCGAAGGGCGTGTCGCAGCCACAGTCGCTTCGGTGGTCGCTGTTCTCGAAGCCAGATTTGGGCAACTCCCACCAGAACTCGAAGCGGCAATCCGCGGCTGCGCGGACTTGGTGAAGCTCCAAAGCTGGATTACGCACGCCGCCAAAGCCACAACGCTCGACGAGTTCCGCGCGGCGGCGGGAATCTGATCGCGGCAACCCGCGTCCACGCCACGCAGTTCCAGAGCGACCAATTACTCTGATTCATCGACACACATTCTTCGCGGTGGACGGCATCACACCGTTCGTCTATTCTTACCACTCTTGACGGCTTGTGACGGAAATCACAAGCCACCCGAATTCGCACCCATCGAACCCGCTGGCAGAGGTTATCTTCGCCTCTCCCACTCTGCCGTGATGCGCGGTCTCGATCGGCTTTTGTTCCTTCGTGGTGTTTCAGTGGGATTGGTGTGTGCTTGGTGTTTGTGTCGAAAGGCACCTAAGACACGACACAAACACCAAGCACACCAATCCCGCTGAAACATAGTCGCGTCAGGATAGCCACATGCTCCCCTCCCGCTCTCGCCGGCGCTCCCGATTCCCGTGGCTGCTCGTGGTCATGTGCGCGCTGCCGGTCGGGTTACTCGGAGCCGCGCCAACAAGTCCGCTCACGTTGTTCGGAGCCGGATGGGAGCCGTTCGCGTTCCTCACGTCGAATGCCTACGGTCTTGGCGAGAAGCTCGGCTTGCTTGGCTGTCTTCTGGTGGCCGTGTGTGGACTTGCTTACGCCGGTTGGTTGATGAAGCAAGTTTACGCGGCCGACACCGGCACACCCGCGATGCAGAAGGTGGCTCAAGCGGTGCGCGAAGGAGCGAATGCCTACTTGCGAAGACAGTTCAAGGTCGTCGGCGTACTGATCGTGCTACTCACCGTTGTCATCATCGCGTCGAAGTGGCCGTGGACTGTCGAACCCGGTTTGCACAGCGCGAGCGAACTTCAGGTGATTGCCCTCGGGCGGGGATTCGCGTTCTTCATGGGCGCGCTCTTCTCGGCGGGCGTTGGCTTCACCGGAATGCGCCTCGCGACCGCCGGCAACTTGCGCGTGGCGGCTGCCGCGCGCACGAACTTCGGCAACGCGATGCGGATGGCTTACCGCACCGGAACCATCACCGGCATGTTCACCTGTGGGCTGGGGCTTCTGGGTGGCGCTCTCATTCTCCTGTTCTTTGGCGAACTCGCTTACGAAATCCTCATCGGTTACGGCTTCGGCGGCTCGTTGCTCGCGCTGTTCATGCGCGTAGGAGGTGGGATTTACACGAAGGCCGCGGATGTGGGTGCGGATCTCGTCGGCAAAGTGGAACAGGACATGCCCGAAGACGACCCGCGCAACGCAGCGACCATCGCGGACAACGTCGGCGATAACGTCGGCGACTGCGCGGGGATGGCCGCGGACGTGTTCGAGAGTTATTCGGTCACGATGGTGGCGGCGGTCATGCTCGGTTACGCCGCGTTCGGCTTCAAGGGAATGATCTTTCCCTTACTGGTTCAGGCGGTCGGCGTGGTCAGCAGTCTTATCAGTACCTCGCTCGTCGGGCGTGGAATTACCACTGGCGATTCGGCGTCCGCGATGCATTCGATCAACGGCGGATTCTGGCGAAGCGCTGCCATCAGCACGATTGGCTTCATGGCTCTGGGGACGATCTACCTGAAGTTCGATGAGGCGTACATCGTCGAGCGTGGAATCGACAAGGGAATGTACCAGGAACTTTACGACAACGTCGATGTGCGGAGGGAACTCGATCTGGAGTACAGTGGACAGCAGACTATGGGGGAGCGGGTGAAGGAGTTGCGTGACCTGCGGAGCGGGCGAGAGAGGAACGCGCAAAGCACGTTGATGAAGGAGAGGCAGATCGACGAGTACCGCGCTGCGGCAATGGCCGCGTGGCGTGCCCTCGACCCCGCGAAGAAAACCGAACTGGCCGGACGAACGGTGAAGATCGCCACGGACAAGGCCGACGAAGCGAAGGTAATCGCGGAGTTGGAGAA
This sequence comes from Planctomycetia bacterium, assembly GCA_022616395.1. Classification (GTDB taxonomy): domain Bacteria; phylum Planctomycetota; class Planctomycetia; order Gemmatales; family Gemmataceae; genus Gemmata. The sequence continues at coordinate 3,723 of JAKEEV010000826.1, forward strand.
GCGCGGGGTGAACCAACTTGGGGAAAACAAAGGCATCGCGACTCTGCTCGAACTCTCTCAGGCTCGCTATCACGTTCCACTTAAGCCTGGTGTGAACTCCGCGATCGCGTGGTGCTGTCTTCTCGGCATTCTGCTGGCGGTCGCGCTCAACAAGTGTACCGAATACTGGACAAGCACCGAATACAGCCCGGTGAAGGAAGTCGTGCGCTCCAGTAGCACCGGCCACGCCACCAACATCATCTCTGGACTTGCTCTGGGTCTGGAAAGCTCCGTGTGGGCGGTCATCATCATCTCGGCGGCGATCCTCGGTTCGGTCGCGGTCTGCGGTGACGCGGAGAACTTGCTTTACATGGCCTTTGGCGTCGCGATGTGTGGTATCGGAATGCTCACGCTCACCGGAGACACGATCAGCATGGATGTGTTCGGCCCAATCGCCGACAACGCCAACGGCATCGGCGAAATGGCCTTCAACAAAGGCCCAAACAGAGAGCAGTTGAACCCCGGCGATCCGGGTTACATGACCGACGCCGAGAACAAGGCCGCGCGGCAAATCCTCGCGGACCTCGACGCGGTCGGCAACACCACGAAGGCCATCACGAAGGGCATCGCGATTGGTTCAGCGGTCATCGCGGCCGTGTCGCTGTTCGCCAGCTTCATCGCGGTGTTGGTAACTGGTTCAGAAGAGAAGATCGGGCAGCTTCTCATCGGCGACTTCGTCGCGGGTGCATCGAGGCTCACTGTCGCGGAGCCGCTGGTGTTTATCGGAATGCTCATTGGAGGCGCGGTGCCGTTTTTGTTCAGCAGCATGACGATTCGTGCTGTCGGTCGGGCGGCGTATCTCATCGTCTACGAATGCCGACGACAGTTCCGCGATCCGGAAATCAAGGCGGGCACAAAGACTCCCGACTACGGCCGCGTGGTTGATATTTGCACGGCCACGGCTCAACGCGAACTGATCGGCCCCGGCTTGCTTGCGATTGGCACTCCGCTTGTCGTGGGCTTCTTGCTCGGGCCGTTCGCGCTCGGTGGGTTCCTGGCGGGAATGATCCTGAGCGGTCAACTCATGGCGGTGTTCATGTCCAATGCCGGCGGCGCGTGGGATAACGCCAAGAAGATGATCGAGGACGAGCCGAAGGACAAGGAGAAGAACACCGGCAAGGGGAGCGAGAAGCACAAGGCATCCGTGACAGGCGACACGGTTGGCGACCCGCTCAAGGACACAAGCGGCCCAGCGATCAACCCGCTCATCAAGGTGATGAACATGGTGAGCCTGCTCGCTCTTCCGCTTGTGATTCTCCACAACGTGAAGGACGGACCTGGCAACGTGATCTTCGGCGCGGTGATCGCGATACTCGCCGCCTTCGCGGTGGGCTGGGCGTGGTGGCAATCAAAGAAAGACACCGCCGACGAGACTTCGCACGCGATGGACCAGACCCCACCGACAGCGGGGAAGTGAAACTCGGCGAACCGCAGAAGAGTTCGGACGGGAACAGGATGAAGCAGGATTGAATCCAGATCGTGTTCATCCTGTTATCCTGTCCAAACTCTTCTTTGCATTTCTCAAGCGATTAGGGTTCGCGGAGACAACATCGCGACTGCGTGGTACGCTAATGCTCATCTCTTCCAACCCACGCGATCCTCATTATGGAACTTTTCGCCGTCACGCTCTACACACGCGATCCCGGTAACGGGCGACTCATCATCCACGCGATGCCGGTGATGATTCTCGCTCTGTGTTGTCTCGCCATCGCGTACCGCTATTACTCCGCGTTTCTGGCTGCGAAGGTCGCGGCACTTGATGATTCACGCATTACGCCAGCACACCGACTCAACGACGGCCAGAACTACCACCCCACCAACAAGTGGGTGCTCTTCGGCCACCACTTCGCTGCGATTTCCGGCGCTGGGCCACTCATCGGGCCAGTTCTTGCGATTCAGTACGGCTTCGCGCCGGGTTTGTTGTGGCTAGTCATCGGCGTGTGTCTCGCGGGCGCGGTTCAAGACATGCTCGTAATGGCCGCGAGCGTCAGACGCGACGGCAAGTCCATCGCCGAAATCGCTCGCGCGGAACTTGGCTTGCCCGCAGCGATCATCGCCTCAATCGCGATTCTGTTTATCGTGGTCATCGCGCTTGCGGGTCTGGGCTTCGTGGTGGTCAAGGCACTTGGTGGCGAGGAGGTGGCTCTTCCTCCGGGCACACGCATCACGGTGCCCAAAGGCGAAGCTGTTGTGTTTGCAACTGAAGGAGTTCCTCCGGAGAAGGTGTTCGCGGTGCGCGAGTTCCCGGCTGGTTGTTCGATCCGCTACAAGCCCGAAGACAAGCCCTCGCGCCGATCCGAATCGTTCACTCTCAAAGCTCCGCTCGCCATTGCCGATCAGTGGCTGCTACCCACCGACGCGAAGGAGCAACAGATCGAAGAGGCCGGTACGGGTCGGCAGAAAGTGAGTTACACCGACGCGGATGCAACCTACATCGTTCCAACGAAGACGATGCAAGTCATTCCGGGCAGCTCGTGGGGCACCTTCACCATTGCTTGCACCATTCCCATTGCGCTTCTGGTTGGGCTGTGGATGTATCGCATTCGACCGGGCCGTGTGGTGGAAGCGTCGATCATCGGCGGGTTTCTCACGCTCGCGGCGGTCGTTGTGGGCGAACCTGTGTCGCGCTCCGCGCTCGCTTCTTACTTCTCGCTCACGCGCGACGAGACCATCTTCGCGCTGGGTGTCTACGGCTTCATCGCCGCAGTGTTGCCGGTGTGGTTGCTCCTCGGCCCGCGAGACTATCTCTCCAGCTTCATGAAGATCGGCACGGTTGCGTTATTGGTGGTCAGCGTGTGCGTGGCCAACCCAGCGCTTCGGGCTCCGCCAGTGAACGAAGTATTCCTCAACGGCGGCCCGACGTTCCCCGGTCACCTCTTCCCGTTCGTGTTCATTTGCATCATGTGCGGCGCGATTAGCGGGTTTCACTCGCTCGTTTCCAGCGGAACAACGCCCAAGATGGTGGAGAAGGAATCGCACATCCGCACCATCGGCTACGGCTCGATGCTCATCGAGGGACTGGTCGGTGTGACAGCGCTCATCGCGGCCGCTGCGCTGCCTTCGGACTTGTACTACGCCATCAACGTGCCCATCGACCGCGAGCCGGAGTATCGGAAGCAACTCGACGAGGTGTACACGAAATACAACGTGAACCTGCCGCCGGAGGCGAAAGACCCGGCACACGCGGCCAACGTCGATTCGCCACAACACCTGGAACTGGGCAAGGTCGAGGAGAAAGTCGGCGGCGAGTCGCTTCGCGGACGCACCGGTGGAGCTGTTACGCTCGCGGTCGGGATGTCCGTCATCTTCGAGGGCGCGTTTCAGTGGATTGGAGTGACCGGCGAGTGGTTACTGAAATACTGGTATCACTTCGCCATCATGTTTGAAGCTCTCTTCATCCTCACGACCATCGACGCGGGCACACGCATCGCGCGCTTCTTGCTGCAAGAGACCGCGGGGCGCGTCTACAAGCCGTTCGCGCGGCAACACTGGCTCCCAGGCTCAATCTTCGCCAGCGCAGCGGTCACTGGCGCCTGGTGCTGGCTTGCCTGGACCGGGAGCATCGACACTATCTGGCCCATGTTCGGCATCGCGAATCAACTCCTTGCCGTACTCGCGCTCTCGCTGGTCACAACCTGGTTGGTGAATAATGGCCGAAGCCGCTACGCGCCAATCACAATCCTGCCGATGCTGTTCGTGACCAGCACGACGCTTACCGCGGGCGTGAAGCTCGTGATGGGGCGATTCTCGCAGTTGATTATGACCGGTCGCGACAAGGTCGCTGAAGGCGCGACTGAGGTGGGGCAGAAGATGATAATGACGGGCTACCTGAACATGGCACTGACGATCTTCGTCATCACTTGCGTTTGCACGCTGCTCTTGTGGGCGATCGCGCGCTGGGTAACTGTCTGGCTGGGTTACCGCGCTCCCACCACCAATGATACTGGTGCGGCATGACGCACCACGCGAAATGGTCGCTCGCTCTCGTCGCCATCACCATCGCGGGTGAAGTCGCGCTTCAATCGGCCGTCACAACCGACTGGTCGCAGAAGCAGGCGCAGGCGTTGTTGTTCGCGTTCCTCATCGGCCCACCGCTCTTCCTCGCGCTGACCGTCTGGCGCAGGCGCGCGCATCCAAGTCGCTCGCGCTTGCTCTTCTGGCTGGCGGTTGCGGTGGCTGTTGGCGGGCTGGGTGTTCTGGGTTTCAACGTTCACCGCTACCACACCGACCCGGAGTTCCGCCGCTCGCCGAACATGTACGGCCTGATCGTTCCGCTTGTGCAGTGGGTGGCGATTGTGGGTCTCTGGCTGTGGCTGGTAATCCAGGAAGGCCAGGAGAAGCGAGCCGCGAAGCAGTCGCAAGCAAAGTAGTCCGCCACTCCGTGGCGGTCTTCTCTTCAAACACCGCCACGGAGTGGCGGACTACTTTCAAATCCAATCGCAATCTGCTTGACGCGAGAAATGCCCCACGGCATACCCCTTGCGGGGAAATCCTTGATTCGCGAGGGATATGTCATGCGGCGATTGACGCTGGTCGCGGGGGTGTGCGCGCTGATTGGATTTGCGAACCGTGCTGACGCCCAGCCAAACCCAAACGTGATGCCCGGTCAGGTTGTGGGCCGACCGCTCAACTTCAATTTCGCTCCGGTCGGACAGCAGTTGCCGATGGCCGCGCCTCAAGCCGGGCAGTCGATCACCGCCAACGCGATGCAACGACCCTACGACCCCAGCCGGCCGTTCGACGTATTCAAGGGAACCGGCATCGATCCCAAGACCGTCATCGCGCCGCTGACCGCCCCGGAAACGAAATCGGATGTGCTCGACAAGCTCTCCGACAAGATCAGGGAAGTCTTCCGATTGGGCCAACCACCCTCGCGACCGCCATTCGTCCCCGGAATCACCCGCCGATCACGCGAACGGATCGACGCTCGCACCTGGCGCCGGGATTGAATTCAGTGAACAGTAATCAATGATCAGTCATCAGTTACCGGTGAAAAGACCACGTTGACTGCTGCCGAACCACTGATAACTGATCACGTTCACTGATTACTGATGACTGTTCACTGATTACTGATCCCTGTTCTCTGTCCTCTGACTGTCAGTCCCTGATCGGGTTTTTGTCGCTGATGACGGAACTCTGAGTGAGTTTCTGTTTGGCGTCGATGTCGATTTCCTTCCCGCCTCCTTCGAAGGTCATGCTTCCAGCCATGACCATCTCCATCTTCGATTCCTTGACTCGCCCGGTGGGGACGTCGAAGGTGTAGGTTCCAGTCAGCTTCTCGCTCTTGAGGTTCGCCTTGACGAGCTTGACCGGCAGTCCCGGCAACTCGCTTTCGCCAATCTTGAACACTCCCGTGCCTTTCCAGCTTACCGTTGCCACACCACCCTTTACCTGATCCAACTTGAAGGTGCTGCTGGTGGTGACGGTGCCCGAACCCGCGAAGGGAACCTTGTCGGACCGTTTCCACGTGTCCCCGATCTGAACTGGATTGGGCGGAGTGACGCCAAAGGTCTCGGCGAACATTTGCTTCAGTATATCCTCTGGCATGAACACTTTGAGTTGAGCTCTCGCTGTTTTGTCGTCGCCCGCCAGAGCGTCGAGAACCTTGTCGTAGCCTTCGAGTTTCGTGACCTCCATCTTGGCGTTGAGCGTCGCTGTGACCGTCACTCCCTTGAGCTTGTCGTTGACGGCATCAGCTCCTGGCAATCCCTTCGCGGCCACCTTGTTCGACAGGTAGGTCATCTCCACCACTGTGGAAGTGCGCGTGACGGTTTTCACCTTGTACCTCACGACGGTATCGGTCATCGTTGACTGCTCAACGTCTTTGCCCATCACGGTGAGCGTCTGCTCCAGAACCACGCGGTTCTTGGCGTAGAAGGTGTCACCCTCTTTGAGCTTCCACTTCAGGTTGACCTCGTCGCCCGGTGCGGCCAGGGCGAAAGCGACGACAAGAAGCGCGTTCATTGAATGTCACTCCGTAAGAGTAAATCCCGGAGAACACTGTAGCCGAGTCGCGAACACCCTACAAGTGGCCGGGCGCTTGCTCTGAAGTGAGTCAGCGGCTACAACTCAGACTCCAAGAGTTGATGAAGAGAATCGAAGTCGGACGGCCTAGAAAGGTCGTCGGTTTTCGTAGGACGGGCTTTCTAGCCCGTCTGCCTTTTAAGAGACGGCCTGGAAAGGCCGTCCTACGATCTTTCCTGGAGTCACTTATGCCAGTTACCAAAGACACCATCGGCGTCGGGTTCATCGGCGCCGGCGACGTTGCCATTCTGCACGCGGCCGCGATCAAGAAGTGCCCCGGCGCGAAGCTCGTGGGGTTGTGGAACCGCAATCAGGATCGAGCCAAGAAACGAGCGGCTGAGTTCGGTTGCCTGAACTTCGCCACGCCTGAGTTACTCGTCAATGACCCGGCCATCGACGCGGTGTTCGTGCTCACCAATCTGGAAAC
>JAKEEV010000827.1 GCA_022616395.1 Planctomycetia bacterium
ACATCCATGTGCCTCAAGGTGCCGGATGAGGTCGCGGCGCTTCATTCAGCCGTGAGGACCAACGGCTCACGAATAACCTTCCTCTTCCCGATTGACCGCTTCGCGAGAGTGCGATTTGCCCGGAGGACAAGCTCGACAGCTTCCGCTAGGTTGGCGCGAGCTTGCTTCAGCGTCCGGGCCTGGGTATTCGCTCCCGGCAACTCCTCGACGAATCCGATATAACCCTCGCGAACCTTCTGGAACACGGCGGTGAGCTTCATCTCAAGACCCCGGTTAGCGACTCTGACCGATGGAAGTATAGCGGTGGCGCGATGTGAGACGCCCAACGACCCAGTTCAGCGGGCGGCAACAGGCGGCGAAGCCGGCTGTTGACGCTCCGCTGGAACTGGAGGTTCGGCGTCATCACTTCCGCGCCGGCCGATACCAGCCACAGAACTGGGTCACGGCAAGACGTATCACTCGTTTGCCGCCAACTCCTCGCGCACGATTCTCCGAACCAACTCGGCGGTCAGCGGCTTGTCCTTGAGGCGCAGATGCGCCTTCAAGGCCTCGTTTATGAGGGTCTGGTACCCCTTTCCGGTCTTCTCAGATTGCTTCTTGAAGCCTTGGACGATGTCGTCGTCCAGGTAAATGGTAATGCGCGTCTTTCCCGGGGTAGGGATGACCGCACCCCGCTTGCCCTTCGAAAAGTCATACTCCTTTTTCATAACTCCGACGTTCCTTTGGTTCTGCTTGCCGCACTGAGATAAGCCGAATGTCGTCTCCGCGACCGGTCCACAGCACTACCATCACCGAACCGAAAGTGTTGGCCCCAACCGTCACGAAACGTTGCTCTCCCTCGGCTGTGGGATCTTCAACTGTCACTGCCAAGGGATCGTTGAGGACACCATCGCCTTCCGACAGCGAAACTCCGTGCTTTCGCAAGTTGAGGGCATTTTTCTTCGGATCGAACTCGGCGGCCACCTAGCTAGTATATGCACTGCGTACATATATGGCAAGTGTTCGTGCCGTCGCTGCAACGGGCTCGACTCTCAGCACATGCGAAAACCCACAGCGTCAATCTAGGGCTCGACCTGGATCTCTCCGGGTGGTTAGCATTCGCGTGATCGTTCCGATGACGCCGAACGACCCAGTTCAGCGGGCGACAACAGGCGGCGAAGCCGGCTGTTGACGCTCCGCTGGAACTGGAGGTTCGGCGTCATGCGCTCCCCTACGTGATGCGTG
>JAKEEV010000828.1 GCA_022616395.1 Planctomycetia bacterium
CCCTCGAAGGTGAAGCAATCCCTTCGACGTGTGCATTGTCCCAATTCGCGCACAAAGCGACAACCCGGAATGCGGCAGTTTCAACCGTTCGCCCGCAAGCGTTCGCCCAGGCGCTTCAATCCCTCTTCGACCGACACCTTCGGCTCGTAACCCAGATCGCGACGTGCGGCGGAGATGTCGTACCAGTGCGAAGTGGACATCTGGTTCACGACGAATCTCGTCATCGGAGGCTCACCCGGCAAGCGGAACAGCCAGTACACCCATTCCAGCACGCGGCCAGCGAGCTTCGCCTTCCACGCGGAGATGCTTTTCTCCACCGGCGGAAGTCCGGCTTCGGCGAGAATGCGGTTGATGAACGGCCATAGTTCCACAGGCTCACCGTTGGAGATGAAGTACGCCTTGCCCGCGAGCGGAGTGCCGATGTCGAGTTTGTCGCCAGCCAGAATGTGCGCGTCGGCCGCGTTGTCGATGTAAGTCACGTCCACCTTGATCGGCCGCGAACCGATTCGCTTGAGCTTCCCCTTGCGAGCCGCTGCGATGATGCGCGGAACCAGGTGCGGATCTCCGGGGCCGAAGATCAAGTGTGGGCGAAGCGACACGGTCGCTAACTCTGGACCATTCGCGGCCAGCACTGCCTTTTCCGCGGTCGCTTTTGTCTCGGGATAGTACGCGTCGAAGTGCTTGGGGTATGGCAGCGACTCGTTTCCGCCTTCGATGTCCGTACCGTGGTGAACGATGCTCGGCGTGGAGGTGTAGACGAGTTTGCGGACGCCGTGTTTCTTGCACGCGGTGATTACGTTCTGCGTGCCGGTTACGTTGGTGTTGAAGAAGTCCGAGTAGCGGCCCCATACGCCGGCGCGCGCTGCGACGTGGAACACAATGTCGCACCCCGCGACCGCGCGCTCGACTGCTTCGAGGTCCGCGAGATCGCCGAGCGACTGCTCGACGCCGATTTCATCCAGCCACGGATAAGCCGAGCGGGTGAACGAGCGGACGGAGTCTTCCCGCTGACGGAGCAGTCGAACGACCGCCCCGCCGAGGAATCCACCGCCGCCAGTCACCAGCGCCTTCATGCTCTTGCTTCTACCTCTCTGGTCGCCTCCGGGTTCCACTTCGGCCCAAGTTGCTTGTCCGCCCACACCGCCAGCTTCTCGCGGAAGATCTTCGAGTTATGCCTCACATCCACGGGGAAACCAGGGTGCCAGAGGAACTCGTTAATCTGGGCGGTATGGCTGAACTGCTGTCCCGCCTTCCGCAGCTCCTCATCGAAGATCGGCCACACGGACAGACCGAACGCCTTTCCCCAAAACGGCCCCTGATCGGGAGTCAGTTCGACACACAGAACCGGGTACGTCACGCCGTTTCGCTTCACACCAACGAGCGCTGTTCTTGCAACGCCCGGAACGATGTTGAAGATTGGTTCGACCATGTCGGTGAACAGCGTGCCGTGAGGAGTGACGACGCGGTGCGACTTACGGCCACAGAACCACAGCCGCCCGCGGTCGTCAAGATACCCGACATCGCCCATGCGGTGCAGCACTTCACCCGTCTTCGGGTCTCGAATCTTGGCGAGTTTGGTCGCTTCGGGACGGTTGTAATACTCGCGCGTGACCACCGGCCCACGCACAACGAACTCGCCGACCTCTCCCGCAGGCGCAAGCAGTGACTCATTCCACTCCGCGATAGGTTCATCACTGATACGGATAACGCGGACTTCCATCCCCGCGACCGGCCGACCGACACACACGCCCTTCCCCTGCGCTGTAAGCTGGCATGTCTCGGAGAGAATCTCGCGGCTGCCGATATTCGCAACGGGTAAAGCTTCCGTCGCGCCGTAAGGCGTGAAGACTTCCGCGGAATCGGGAAGGAGTTTCACGAATCGCTCGATGGAGGCCGCCGACGCGGGTGCGCCGGCGGAGATCACGCGGCGGAGCGTGTCGAGTCGAACCCCGCCCGCAAGGGCGGTGGGTGGCAACTTCAACCCACCGCCCTTGCGGGCGGGGTTCGCCAACTCCCCCAATCGCCTGATCACCGCGGGCGAGCCGAAGAGATTCGTCACGCCAAACTGCCGGATTTGCGACACGGCCTTTCGTGGATCGAGTTGAGCCGGCCGCGAGGCATTCATGTCTGGAATCACGCACGTCATCCCAAGCGCTGGGCCGAAGAGCGCGAAGAGCGGGAACGTGCAGAGGTCCACTTCGCCCGGTTCGATGCCGTAGGTCGATTTCAGCATCTCCACCTGAGCCGCGAAGATGCCGTGCGTGTACACCGCGCCCTTCGCGATGCCCGTGCTGCCGCTGGTGAAGAGGATCGCGGCCGGTTCGTCGCGTGCGACATCCGGAATGGTGTACGCTCCCGAACTTCGGCCAGCTTCGCGCAGCCGGGCGAGCGAGGAGTGGCAGTAGAAACGCCAGCGACCCGCGTTCACCGTCGTGCGAATCGTTTTCTTCCCCCAGCCGAGCAACCGACGGGCAACGTGAGCCTTCGCGATGCCGATGAACGCTTCCGGTTCCGCCTCCGCGAGACACTTGCCGAGGTTCTTTACACCCATGCCGGGATCGATCATCACCGGGATCGCGCTGACCTTCATCAGCGCGAACGTCAGCGCGAAGAAGTCCGCCGATGGCGGCACCATGAGTGCGGTTCGCGTGCCGCGTGTGATGCCCACTGTGTTCAAGCCGTGCGCGATGGCGTCGGCATCAGAATTGAGTTCGGCGAACGTGATTGCACGATGAGCGGTAGGACCATTCGGGTTCACCCGTCCGCGTGGAGCGTGAATCGCCACCTGCTCTGGGTGTTCCGCGGCCATCCGGGCCAGATGCGATGCGACATTGAGAGAGGAAGGCATATCATTCGACTTCGCTGATAATGGTGTTCGGATCGCGGGGCACCACTTCATTCTTCGCGCAGTCCACGATCAGGTCGAGGTCTTCCATCACGATTGCGCCGATCCGCGCGTCGGTGCGATTCGGCTCGACGATGGCATTGAACACGCTGCCACGCCCCAACAACTGCACATGGGCGTCGTTCACCATATCGCGCTTCTGGGTACTCCGGTCGCCGTAGTGAACCGTGGCTGTCCCTGACACGGGCAAGCCGAGCAGATCAACGACACCTTTGGGCAGCACCAACCGCGCCGCACCAGTATCGACCACTCCTTGCAGAGCCACGCGGCGAATCTTGTCCGGCGTCAAATGGCCGTGCTCGACCTGTTGAAGGTCGTAATAGTTCGACAACTCGAATGTCACGATCACGCGACCCATGATAAATCTCCTCACGGATTGAGGGGATACCGTTGAAGGAATTCCCACACTCGCATGATGGCGAGTTCCCCTGCGTCTTCCAAGAGATAATGTCCGCAGTCGGGCCAGGTATGAACCTCCGCGTGCGGGAAGTGCTTCTTCCACTCTTCCAGGAAGTGATGATCGAACACGAAATCCTTCATGCCCCAGAGCAAGAGCGTCGGCACGTTCTGGAACTTCACCAGTGACATCGCGGTGTCACTCACGATGTCGGAGCCTGGATCGGTTGGCTTCAGCGGGATTGTCTGCACGAACTTCAGCACCGCGATCCGGTGAGCGGGCGAATCGTAAGGAGCAAGGTACGCCTTGCGAACTTCGGGCGAAAGCGGTTTGCGCGTCACGCACCACTTCGCGGCATACTTGCAGAATGA
>JAKEEV010000829.1 GCA_022616395.1 Planctomycetia bacterium
CAAGTCCAAACGCTCCGTGAACTCGCCCGGTGACTGTATCGAGAACGGTCAACTCTCCTCGCCAGTTGTCGCGGAACGACCAGACACCCAGAACGACCAGATAGCGACCATTCGGCGAGAACGCGAGCGCGGTGACGGTATTGCGCGTTTCAAAGCTAATGGGCTTGATCGTTGGGTCGATACCAAACAGAGGACCGAAGGTCCGGTCGATCAGAGCCGACGGACTATTGTGCCAGCCGAGCTTCTGTACAGTGATGATTGAGCGCGGTTCTTCTGCTCTTCTGCGCCGACCCCTTCCCCACACAATTGTGCGCGGAGTCAGTTCCCGCCCGACCGCCACGAGGTTTCCATCGCTTGAAACGCACACCGCTCCGATCTGCTGGCGCCACTGATCGACCGCCGAGATTGTCGTTTCGCCGAGTTTTTTGCCGGTTGCAGGCTCCCAAACAACCAGTCGCTTGTCGCGTTCCCGAATGAATCGCCCATCGGGAATCGACCACCACTTCGTCTGAGATCGGTCCCACGGATCGTCCGGCAATCGAAACTGTTTCCGCGTGCCGGTCGGGAGTTCGCACGAGGCGAGTTCACCATCCACCGTAAAGAAGTTCAACCGACTCGCTCCAGGACCAAACGCCAGCCCTTCGTCCCAGTGGAGACCTTTGGGTAATCGCACGCGAGTGAGTTCGCGACCCGTGAGCGGATCCCACGAATAAATAAACCCCGCGGCCAGCCCGACGAGCTTTCCATCCGGTGTGAACCTGAAGTGAGTCACCGAACCGAGCGGACTCGGAGCGCAGGCTTTTGGCTCTCCGGTGGTCGGATTCCACGGAACAAGAACGCCCGACGCCAGCGTGTAGAAGATCGTTCCATCCGCGCTGAAACCCGTCTGGGCCTCCGGCACCGATGGAATCGAAGCGATGAGTTTCCCGGTAGCGCAGTCGCGCACTTCCCACTCCACCCACGCCTCGGGAGGAACAGGAAGTCCGAGCGTGTTCGGACTGATGCAGAGGGCGACCGACTTGCCATCCGGAGTGAAATGCACCTGGCCGGCCGATGACTGTTTGTCGAGGAGCACCCGCCAGCGTTTGGCGCTTGTGTCGTGAAGTTCCAGAGTCCAGCCATGTTTTCTGAGCATCCAGACGGCCAGCGATTTCTGATCGGGCGTTGCACCAGCCACAAACGCCCGTCGGTAAGAAACCGCGCGATCCTTGCTCTCCGGAAACTCCTCCGGCTCCATCACCTCGGCAAGCAGTAGACCCTGTGGAAGGGTATAGACACGAGTAGTGTTCTCTCTCGATACCAGATACAGCAGCATTCCGTCATCGCTGAACCTGGGATAACCGAGCTTATGAAGTTCGTTCTTGCCGATGACGATGTCTTCGCCGGTGAAGGTGTTGGTGATGTTGACAGTATTGGTGATGCGGTAGAACCAGGAACCATCGCGGCTGTAGCCGGAAGTCTCGTTTGAGTAGGCAATCCCGTGATGACGGAAGGCCCGTTCCTTGAGTGGTTGCGGCCACGGTTTACCCGATCGGATCGTGCGACCAGTGTCCGGGTCGATCACCTTCGCCATGACTTCGCGTTCGGTGTCATAAAAGAGCATGACCACTCGCAAGCCATCAGCGCCCAGTCCGACATGACTGACTTCCTCTTCGGGCGCGCACAGCGGGTACTTTGCAAGAAGCCGACCGGTGTCTCGCTCCCAGACGAAGAGATTCGGCGGGCTGCCGGTGTATCGAATGGTATCGGCGGTGTAGATTCGCTTCCCATCGGCGGAAGTTCCGAGGAACTCACGCGAATCCGGATGCCGAAACGCGGGCGACCCAATCCGGGCGACCGCGCCTTGCGGAAGCGCGACAGATTCGGGATCGGAGTTTGAGATCGGCGTGTGAGCGACTGGCTGACCAACAAGGAGCACAACGACAGCGAGATTCAGCATCGTCCAACCCTCGATGACGCTTACAGCTTACCCAACTATTTCCACCGATTGAACCCGGTTCCGCAGGCGCGAGCATCTTCTCATTTCTGTTGGGGTTTCTGCTTTCCCCTCTTCCGCCAGCGCGGTAGTCTCAACCGCATAGTGATCAGTCGTCACTCCCGGACGCGGCTTCTGCATTGAATGCGCCGCGCCCTCTCCTCACTTCCCTCGCATTGAGAGAAGCATTCACACGGGAGGCTTTCAGATGAAGCGCACTCGTCGGGAACTGTTCGCGGACATCGGTAAGGGCATGATCGCCGCCGGTCTTGGTTACTCGCTGGCCAGCGACCTCGGTTTTTCCACCGCATGGGCCGCGGAGGAAGGCCGACTGACGTTCGGAGACCTCGATCCACTGGTGAACTTCCTTCAGGAAACGCCGCCGGACAAACTCATTCCCAAAGTGATCGAAAAACTCAAGGCCGGGACGGAACTCAAGCAACTTGTGGCCGCGGCAGCGCTCACCAACGCCCGCGCGTTCGGAGGAGAGGACTACGTCGGGTTCCACACGCTCATGGCGCTGGCTCCCGCTTATCAGATGTCGCAACAGGAAACGAAAGCGGAGAACAAGCCGCTGGCGGTGCTCAAAGTGCTCCACCGCAATTCCACCCGGCTGAAGGAATTCGGCAACACGAAGGAAACGCTCAAGGTCGTCGAACCCGGAAAGCTCGCATCCAACAAAACCGCCGGTGAGCAACTCCGAGACGTGTGCCGCAAGGTGGACATGGGCGGCGCGGAGACAACCTTCGCCGCGATCTGCAAAGAGGGCAAGCCCAAAGACGCTCTCAACGCACTACTCGTGGAAGTGGATGACGCGACCGAGGTTCACCGCGTGGTGCTGGTGTCGCGGGCGTGGGACTTGATTAACTTCGTTGGCGCGGAGCGCGCTCACACGATGCTCCGCCAGTCGGTTCACTACTGCGTGAAGATCGAGAGCAACGCGAATCAGGCGAAGTACAACAAGGAGATTCGCGAACTGCTCCCCAAACTCCTCGACCAACACAAACTGGTGGGTCTGAAGCCCGACGCGAAATCGGCCGATGATGCGTGGGTGTCAAAGTTCGCCGAGAAGATCTTCGCTTCCAGCGCGGCCGATGCCGCCGGGCTGGTCGCGGAGGCTCTGGCTGAGGGCACCGAGCCGGAAGCGATTGGAGAAGCACTGTCGATTGCCGCCAATCAACTGATTCTGCGCGACGAGGGCCGACCGAAGGCGTGGACCCAGCCGAACAAGCCCGAAGGGAGCATCCACGGCGACTCCATCGGCGTCCACTGCTGCGATACGATCCACGCGTGGCGCAATCTCGCTCGAGCGGGAGACCGCCGAACGATGGTCACGAGTCTTATCCTCGCTGGCTATCAGGTCGCGCGTGATCGTACCAACCGCGCTGAGTTCCTCAAGTGGACTCCGTATCCCCGGCCCGAACACTCCGAGAAAGTGAAGGCCGTGGCGGTGGATTCGCTCATGAAGGAACTCGATGCAGCCGTCCGCGACAAGGATCAGGCTCGCGCTGCAGCACTCACCGCGCGGCTTGCAAGCGACAAGCCCGACAGCGCAAAGGAAGTCTTCACGCTCTTCCGGGACTACGCGATCAGTGAGGATGGAGCGCTTCACGCGGAGAAGTATTTCGGCACCGCGACCGACGAGTTCGCTTCCGCGCGCGCTGCATTCAAGTGGCGGCAACTCATCGCTCTTGCTCGCGTCACCGCGAGTGCGTTCGGCTACGCTGCACCGGGCCACAAGGAAGCGTGCGAGTTGCTCAAGAAGGGATGATGTTTGGCGAACCCCGCCCGCAAGGGCGGTGGGTGCGTTGGTAGCAAGCAACACCCACCGCCCTTGCGGGCGGGGTTCGCCGTTACCGGCTCAACACTTTTGAATCGCTGACGTTCTCTTCGGCGACCGCGCGGGTGATCTTCCCCGCCTTGAACAACTGCCTCACCGATTCGTCGAAGGTAAACATCCCGTCTTCGCGGCCGGTCACGATGTAGTTGTCGATGCTCTCGATCTTGTTCGTGCGGATGGCGCTGGCAATCGGGTGCGTGTTCCACATCACTTCCAGAGCCAGTTGGCGCTTTTCGGCTTTCTCCACGCCGGGTAAGAGCCTCTGACTGACTATCGCTCGCAGGCTCATCGCCAGTTGCGCCCTCACGGCGGATTGTGCATCGGGTGGGAACAAGTCCGGGAAACGTGTCACTGCACCCTTCGCGTCTCGCGTGTGCAGCGTGCTGAAGACAAGGTGACCCGTTTCCGCGGCGGAGAGAGCCATCTGTGCGGTCTCGCGGTCGCGAATTTCGCCCACGAGGATCACGTCAGGATCCTGGCGAAGTCCGTACTTCAGCCCATCGGCGAAAGTGAGCACGTCCGCTCCGACTTCGCGCTGAGTGACGACGGAATTGGCCGCTCGCGGGAACTGGTACTCCACCGGTTCTTCGACCGTGATGATGCGGTATCCGCCAGCGGTGTTCAGCCGGTTGACGATCATCGCAAGTGTGGTTGTTTTGCCTGAACCAGTCGCTCCTGTCACGATGACGAGCCCATCGCGCAGTGAAGCAAGTTTCGCGGCCAGTTCACCCGGAAAGCCCGCCCATTCCAGATCGGGGATTGTGTCGGGAATCACCCGGAAGCAGCCGCCGGTATGCGTTCCTGCCAGAAAGAGCGTTCCACGAAAGCGCGTCGTGCGCTCCGCGAGAACACATTCAAAGGAGAAGTCCGCGTTCTTCTGCTCCTGGAGCCTCAAGAAGGCATCGTGAGGGCACGCGGAGAGCAATAGCGGTTCGATTTCATCAGCGGCAACCATCGGCTCCGGGAGTTCGCTTAAATCGCCATGCAGTCGAATCACCGGCGGGTGACCAACGACCACATGAAGATCGGATGCGCCGACCTGCACCGCCCATTCGAGCCATCGACGGAGCTTCTCGGCAATGGGTGGCGTTGGCTCGGACATGATGTGTTTGGCGAACCCATCTCGCAAGGACAGATGGCGAACCCCGCCCGCAAGGGCGGTGGGTTGTCAGCGCCACCCACCGCCCTTGCGGGCGGGGTTCGCCTGTTCGCTTACCGATTGAACAAAAACGCCGGGGTGTTGATGAGCGCCCAGACCAGGTCTTGCGCGCCGAGTACGCGGGCATCGGACGGAGGAACCTTCGCGGCTTCGGCTGCGAGCAACTGATATTCCTTGTCCTGTGCCAGGTACATCTGACGCAGCATGTTCTTCTGCGCGTCGGTGCGCTCGTCGGCGGGCGTATCAAGCGCGATGACCTGCTCCGGAGTCAGCGGGCTTTGCAGTCTCGGGTTCTTGTCGGTCGTCACCGACAGACGGAACTTGCCAATCACGTGATTGCTGCCGAACCGCTGATCGAACACGACGATGAAGTACACACCAGCCGGGCCGCTGACGGGCTTCTCGAACTTGAACAGAGCTGCGTTATCCACTCCGAAGCGCGGAGCGGTCGCCCAGCCGGTCGCGGGGTTGCCGTCCACCGCTTGAGCGGCCGCGAAGCCTTCCTGCTGGAAGAGTTGCTGAATCGCGGTGAGCTTGATGGCGGGGGAAGCGCCATCGGGCCTGTCGAGCGGCTTGGCATTCACGCGGAACTCGTTGAGCACGAAGTTCCCGTTCTGCGCTCGGCCCGGTCCTTTCGACGGCAAACTCGGATCGGCCAGCACTTCCAGCCGCAGGGCCGTGATTGGCTCATCAATCTCGATCAGCCCATGAACCGTGTAGATGTCCACCGCGGCCGTCTTCCCGACAGCCAGAATCGAACCGTCCTTGTTAATAGTGAGCTTGGCTCCTTCCTTGGCCACGGCGGGAGTTGCACCTTGCTTCGATCCCGCCCGCCGAATGTCGAGCGTATACCACTTCGTCGGCTTCTGCGTGCGAAGTCCAACCTCCCACGTCTTCTGCTTCGCGTCGACGGTGAGCTTGTACGCCTCGAACGCCGCGACTTTCTTCTTGTACTCGGCGACCATCTCATCGAAGTCCGCGCCAGCGCCGCGAATGGCTTCAATCGCCGCCGCGCGCTCCTTCGGAGTGGGGAGGCGACCGAGAACCGAGAGGTAAATCTCATCCGCCACCTTCCCGTCGTCTTTCTCCTTCACAACGAACTTATTGATCCGGTTATTCGGATCCTGGATAGCATCGGCGACGATGGGACCGTTGACCATCGCCAGAATCGGCCCCAGATTCAGCCCGCTGCCGCGTTCGCACTCGCAGGAGCTTTCGCGAACCGGCTTGTTGAACAGTTCCAGGAATCCGCCGGGCAAGTTCACGTTGCTGTCAACCAATTGCGCGGCACGAGCGCCCGGAGGAAGCCCCGGAAGCCGAGATTGCGAACCGGTCGCCTTGTGAATGGAATCAAACAGCACTTCCGCCGGGAGTCTGCGCGCCAGGGCGTGAGCGTAATTGATCTCGTCGTCCTTGTTCCACTTGTTGGTGGTCAGCGAAAGTTGATACGTGCGGCTCTTGCAGATGGTCTTGATGAGTTTCTGCACATCAAAGCCGCTCTTGATGAAGTCCTCGGTGAGCGCGTCGAGGAGCGCGGGGTTGGTCGGCGGGTTCCCCGCTCGGATGTCGTCCACCGGTTCAATTAGCCCCATGCCAAGCAGGTAACTCCAGATGCGATTGACGTAGCTTCTCGCGAAGTACGGATTGGTGGGCGATGTGATCCACTGAGCCGCCTGCACTCGGCGCAGATCGGTCGGTTGGAGTTCTGCACCAATCTGATAGGGGAAACTCGGCTTGGCGATTTCGCCGGTGCGGTCGTGCCTGATTTCGCCACTCTTGGAGTCGGCGATTATCTCGACGAGGGGCTTCGCTCCTTCGACCGCGGTTCCGCCGAGCCTCTGCCCCTTGTACTTCGGGTCTTCGGTGCGGTTGATTTGCGCGAAGTACGAAGCGAGGTTGTAATACTGGTCCTGCGTCCAGCGCTCGAATGGGTGATCGTGACACTTGTTGCAGTTGAAGCGCACGGCGAGGAACAGTTGCGTGGTATTTTCCATCACCGCGTCCGCCGAGCGGAGCGTCTTGAAATACGCGGCCGGCGGGTTATCGATGTTGGAACCGCTTGCTGTGAGGATTTCATACGCGAACTTGTCGTAGGGCTTGTTCGCTGCGACCTGATCGCGAATCCACTTGCGGAACGCGGTCGCTCCTCCATCTCCGAGGAACTTGCGATTGACCATGAGCATGTCGGCCCACTTGTTCGCCCAGTGTTCGACGAACGCTTCGCTCCCAACGAGCACTTCGATCACCTCGTCGCGCTTCACGCGGCTGGCTCGTTTGTCTTCCAGGAACGCGCGGATGACTTCGGGAGGTGGGGGAAGACCAGTGAGATCGAGATACACGCGGCGGAGGAAGGTCGCGTCGTCGGCCAGTTCGCTCGGCAGCACCTTCACCTTCTTGAGCTTCGCATCCACCAAGTCGTCGATGTAGTTGTAAACCGGCCGTTTCTCCCACACGAAGCCCGTCCGGTCGCCCATGATGACGACCGTGCTCGCCGCGTACGCGCCTTCATACCGGGCGAGCATCGTTGCCTCTCCTCGGCGCAGGCTCGTGAGTAGCCCCGTCTTGTCGACCGTCGCGACTTCCGTGTTGCTGCTTTCGATGAAGGTCTCGGCGGTCACGTCTCGGATACGGCCATCGGCGTAAGTCGCGAGGATCGCGAATTGCTGCTTCTGGCCGAGGCGCGCAATCGTCGGGTCTTTGGGGAAGATTTCAAGCGACTTGACGCGCTTGGCGTCGAGGTCGAGCTTTACGCCTTGCACGATCCATCTGCGAATGAGTTCGTAGTTCGGATCGCCTCCGTTCATCGTCACGCCGCCCTGGTGCGGAACCGCGCCGGCGGGCTTCATGAGCATGAGGCTCTTCTCTGGAGCAGCGCGGTTGAATCGGCGGCCTTCGAGGTCGTCCGTCAGAGCGCGGAAGTCGAAGATCGGGTCATACCCTCGCAGCGAGAGCTTGAAGCCGTTCTTGCCAGATTGCGCTCCGTGGCAGGTGCCCGCGTTGCAACCGAGCTTCGAGAGCACCGGTTGAACGTCGGTCACGAAACTGATCGGCTTGTCGTCCTTGAACCCTTCCACCCGCACCGATACCGCTGCGGTCACTCCCGCGAGCGTTACGGTCAGATCGCCGCTTCCATCACCGACCGGCCTCACCAGCCCAGCGGCATTCGCCGAGGCGATACCTTTGGGCGCGGTGATGGTTGACAGTCTGGTTGCGTCGAGCGTCTCGCCAGTATCGAGCGTGGCGAGGACGAGCAGTTGCGAATAGGCAAACGGCCCGTTGAGTTCGACCTTCGTGGGCCGAACTTCGAGCTTGGTGACCTTCGCGCCGTCGGGGAGTTTCTCTTGTGCGAGGCCGAAGCCAGGCACCAGAAGCAGGGCGGCAAGGGCGGGCAGGAATTGGGAGAGCTTCATAGCGGTCTCGCGGTTTGTCGCAGCCCGAAGGCCGCGGGTTCATTTCGTCAAGTACGAATGTTCAAAATCGGAAGACCCCTCACCCGCCGCAGACCGGCGAAGCGCGTCGAGCGGCGACCTCTCCCCAGCGGGGAGAGGTGTTGTGGTTGGTCAATTCGCAAAGCTAAACCGGAATACCAAAACCCCAGACCTCTCCCCGACGGGGAGAGGTCGCCGCGTCGCTCTGGACGCGGCGGGTGAGGGGCTGCTTTCAGCGCCTCACTTCTTCGGCAACACAACGAAGCTATCGACAAGTTTCCCGGTCGCCGGGTCGTGCAGCCACACAATGCCGTCAAAGCCCGAGGAGGCGATCAGTTTCCCTTCGGGGTGCCACGCGACCGCATACACCGGCCCGGTGACTTTTTCGCACACCACCTTCGCGCCGGTTTGCGTGTTGTACACGCGCACATCGCCTTTCCCATCGAGACTGCTCACCGCGGCGAACAGCGAGCCGTCCGCATTGAACGCGACCGACGAGATTCGGCCGACCATCTTCTCGTATTCGCGAATCTTGTTCGCATCATCACCGATCTGCCTCTTCACTTCTCGGTGAATCTTGTAGAGCCGCGGAATGCCATCTGAACCAGCGACAACGACCTCGTCATACACCTTCTCGATGAACTTCCCGGCCTCGTCCTGAGGCACTTTCGTCATTCGTCGTTCTTTCATGGGCCGACGGTCGAGCGCCATCAGTCCGCCCTTGAGAGCGCCTGGCGTGATGCTCGTGACGTTGTCGATGAACCGGTGCGTTTCGACTTCGGTGAGCTTCATGCTCATGTCGCGGCTGATTGAAACGAGGTGAGCGCCGTCCTGCGAGAACACCGTGCCCAGAACCCAGTCGGAGTGCGTTCCCATCTGAAGGAGTTGCTTGCCGGTAAGCGGGTCAATCGCGCGCACGGTGTTATCCGCGCAGCCGAAGGCAATCGCCTTGCCATCGGGCGACCAACTCACTCCGTAAAGCGTGTCATAAGTGACCGGCACCGAGAGCAAGAGCTTCTCGGCTTCGGGGTTCCAGATTTGCACTTCACCGAACAGCCCCGGAGCGCCGCCAACGACCGCCAGCCGCTTCCCGTTCGGCGAATACGCGATTGATTGCACCCGTTCCGATATTCCGATCAGTCGCGAGGCCAGTTGATACTTCTGCGTGTCGTAAAGAAGCACTTCGTGATAGCCCGTGACGGCCAACTGCGTGCCATCACCGTTGAACGCAAGGGACGTCACGACCGGAGGAGCGGAGTATTTCGGAGGGTTGGCGGCATCGACCGCGACAGCCTTCGCGCTGGCGGGAGTGTCATCGACCGCCCCTTGCGCGATCCAGTCGGTAATCAACTTGATCTGAACCGTGGTCAGTGGGTCGCGGTTCTTCGGCATCTCGGCCTTGCCGTTGGCGAGAACCTTGATCTGCTCGGCGAGGTAACTCTCGTTTGGCTTCCCCGCAACGACTCCGGGCTTTCCGCGTTCACCGGCTTTGAATAGCTCGGCATACGAGGTCATCACGAAGCCACCGGTGGGCTTGGCGGGCTGATGACAGCCGTTACAGTGTTGCTGGAAGATCGGGCGAACGTCCTTGAAGTAACTGACCTTCGCCGGTTCTTCAGCGTTCGCGGCAACGGGGAGAACGCAGGCGGCCAGAGCAACAAGCGCAAAGCGAATCCGCATGGAAGCGAACCTCGGCTGGGTGGGTCAGTTGAAAGCTGAGGTCGAAATCGGGCAGGAATAAGTAGTTTAGCACTTTGCGCCACGAAGGAGCAACATTCCAGCGAGTAATTCTTCATGAATCGGATGGCGGACCCCAGCCCGACCCTCCGAGCGTCGCTGACGAACTGAGGCGTTGTCACGCATTTCGCATCGGCTGCTTGCGAGCCAGTAGGACCAGACCAACCAACCCCGCGGCTCCGACTCCGACCACGAGCAGTCCGATCAGGATCGTCCGTCCCCAATTCCGCCCGGTTGCTGTCGAGGAGTCGAACGAGCCTCCGCTGCCAGTCGATTCGACCGAACTTCCTCCTCCCGATTCAATCGCTTCGCCTGTGCGGAACGCGACCGTCACCGTTTGTTTCTTCCCGTCGGCGTGAGTCGAGATGCTGACTCGGCCACCATCATCATGAAACGAATCGATGGTAACGATCGGACCCATGAAGCACTCGCGGTCGGTGAACCGGGAGCAGCGAAACACATCCCGGAGCGCGATCGTGCGGAAGAGTTGACCGTTCTTGTAGATCATCACCGCAGGCTCGTTCTCCCACCCGGCTCGTTTCGGTGGAACCGGGCGGTCATGTTGCAACAACCACGACCGAAGACCCGGCTCGCTGTCCGGCACGCGCACAACGAAAACTCCGTCGTTCGATGCGAACACATTCCTTTCCCAGTTGGCGCTCCAGTCACAGGTCCACACCGGGTTCGCGGGATCGTCTTTCGGGTAGAGTCCAGAGAGCGCGTATTTCTTCGAGAGAGGTTCGGCGGGGCGGTCCCACTTCTGGAGCATCACCAACACATACTTTCCGTTTGCTGTCGGCTTGGCAAAACTGTGTGGTGGGGCCGCACTGTAGCCGAACGCGGGTGTTGCGAGAAGTATCCCACCAAACACAAGAAGTCCGCGCATGGATGAACCTCCGAAAACGACTCATACCGAATTGCATTGAATCGTTCTGATACCAGGTTGGGTGGATGGGTTGTTGTGTTGGGTCAG